>NZ_JACYHC010000577.1:0-35050 GCF_017152085.1 Staphylococcus sp. EG-SA-2 | reverse complement strand
TTTCTTCCTTCAACGCCTTGATTGACAATCGCTTTCTTCATTAAAAATGTTCTTGAACCTATATTTGAGCGGTTGTATGTAGCTACTTATAACTACTCAACTATTGCATCTTACCATTGACGACGTTTCATGTCAATGTCATTGTTTGTTTTTTTAAGGAACTTTATAATCAACGGATAAAGCATAATCAACAGTACAAAATTCATAATTAATGTTGGCAATAATCTAAAGACTACAAAATGAATAATATCAAATTGAATGAATCCTAACATACCGTATATTAATGCCACATAGACTTCTAATAATAAGGTGCTGGCTAATATAATAATGAATAACATCGAATGATCTTTGTAAAAAATTTTAAAGAATCGATCTATAAGTGCTAAAAACAATATATAGCCAAATAAGTACACTCCATAAATACTACCAAAGTATACATCAGTCATTACGCCTAAAAATATGCTGAGCAATAATGATACGCCAAAGCCACGATACACTACCATCATTAAAATATACATAAATGTAAGGTGTGGTACAAATACAAGTTCAAACTTACCTATATGCATTGGAATAAGAAGCCCAATTGCAGTATCTATATAAAATAGTAAAATACCTATCAAAAAATAATACAGTGTACGCATTATTTATCCCTGCTTTCATCATCAGGAATTGTTTTAGGATCTCTTTTTGCAACATAAACATGACTCAAATCTGTTAAGTCTGCACCAGTCTTAACCCTAACTTCTTTAGCTAAGCCGTATTGATCATTTTGAACCTTAGTCACTTCTCCTATATATAAATTACTTGGTAGTTGATCAGCTAATCCACTTGTAACGACTTTATCACCTTTTGAGATATTATCTCTATTATTAATGTCACTAATTACAAGTTCTGAGTTCTTTTCATCATAACGATCAATTAAACCAAATATATTTTTAGAACCGTGTTGTATATTTACAGATAATTTACCCGCACGTGTATTAGTTGAGATTAAATCAACTTGTGAAGAAAATTTATTAACTTTAGTAACTCTTCCAACAAAACCTTGTGATGTCATCACAGCCATATTTGAAGTTATACCTGATTTAGATCCCTTATCAATTACAATTGTATTCATCCACTGATCCGGATTTCTTGCTAAAACCGTAGTAGAAATAGGATCAAATTTTGAAATATCTTTTAAATCAAGCTCTTTTTTTAATTTTTCATTTTCCGCTTCTAATTGTTGGTTCTTAGATTCTAACTGGCTAATCTTATTTTTAGATTCTTTAGAATCTCCTTTTTTAAAAAAGTCCCCAATCGTACCAGCAACAAAATTAACTGGATAACTCACAACTCGTTGTCCAAAAGACACAGAATCACCTATATATTGTTCAGGAGGTGATTGAGATTGTGAACGTATGGACAGCCCAATTAATGCAATAAAAACGATAATTGCACATAAAACAACAATTAATTTGTTATTTTTAAAAAACTTAAGCACCCAGAACACCTCTATTATGTCAAAATATTGTATATCCTTTTCTATTTTATATTACTCCCATTATGAAATAAAGCACTAACTACGAATTACTTTGAAAATGAACAACTCCGTAAAAAATTTGTGGCATTTTAAAAACAAAAAACTACTAGCAAACATTCCAGTCACTAGTAGTTTAAATAATCGATTTAAATTTTAAAATTATTTGTTTGTATCGTTCGAGGATTCACTGTTCGAATTCTGAAGTTGTCTCCAACGTGCGAATAAGTTCTGGGCCTTTTGTTGTTCATTAGCTTGTTTCTGTTTTGATTGTTCTGCCATTTGAACTACACCAACCTTTTAAATTTATTCTAGTGACAGGATAACTAAAATATATTTCTTATGCAATAATTTCCTATTGATAAGCATTTTCGGGTTTTAGTTGTAAATTTTGCCCTAATTCATTTAAGTCTTGTTGCATTTCAAATTCAGTATTGTAAACACGCATTGACTCATCTCCAAATTTATAAAGAATAAATTCGTCTCCTCTTTGACCTATAATATATTGATCATTATAAGCCATGCGATTCATTCCAGACACAGCCATAAACTCTTGTTTATCTATCATTTTAAATACATTTTTAATTTGGCTTAATGGTACATTCTTTATTAAATCATTTTCTTTTAATGAATATTTCTCACCACTTACATAAACATGTTGGGCATCATTAGTGGGTTGCGTAACTTGATTCATTTGATCATTATCGTGATTTACAGGATTCCAATCTTGTTCTTTTAAAAAAGGTGCGTATTTCAAGGCGATATAAACAATTATCACAATTGCTATTACTGCTATAATGTTTTTAATCATACTAAATATCAATCTCATAGTTCGCCTCCAATGTCTTCATCTAATTATATATTTTATTATGTATATTTTCCTCAGTCTTCAGCCTTAATCATGATATATCTTAGGACTGATGCACGTTCATTTAAAATAGCTTATAATTTTGTTATGATTTAAAAGCGTATGAGGAGGTTTGTAGCATTGAGTATACTAACAATTATTTTAATAGCACTATTAGTCATCCTCCTTTTTAGAGTTGGACTTTCTATTTTGCGATTTTTAATTTATGTCGGACTTGTTTTATTATGTATTTACTTAGGATATCAAGGTTTAATTTGGTTGCTCGATTTTTTTCAAATAAATAGTGGGTTTTTACCGCACTTTCAATTTAACAATTAAATTTATTCTGCATAACAAAACTCCTAATGTACTAGTTTAGAATTTTTTAACTAGTTCCACATTAGGAGTTTTAATTTGGTTTCAAGCACGGATACTACTTGATGAACAGATTACTATTACTTACGCCCAAATGCGTTAGATAAAAATCGTATCAGCGCGTAGCTACCACTTAGTAAAAGGCCCCAAACGATTCCAGTAAAAATTGAGCCGATTGCTACACTTAATAAAGGAAAAGCTTGTTTCGTAACGATCACACCTGCTAACGCCGTTACTAAAATACCTAACGTAGATAAAGCTAATGTTATTAATAGATTGCGCTTTGTTACAGGTTCATTTTTAATATTTAACTGCATGGTATAAACCATTGGCACGAGAACCCCGATAATAATAAATAGAGTCACTATTTTTCCTCCAATGAAAGTACTTCGTAGGTATTATACACAAGATACGTCATTAATTCTATCAACTTCAATCATTTTCATCAAAGTAACCCGCTTCTACAAGACTGGTAAATCTATTATCACCGATTATAATATGATCCAATAAATCTATCCCTAAAATCAAACCACACTCCTTCAACCTCATTGTTGTTATGATATCTTCTTGTGAGGGCGTTACATCACCGGATGGATGATTATGAACTGCGATGATTGCATTGGCATTTTCTCTCACCGCAATACTAAAAATTTCACGTGGATGTACAATCGAACTATTTAATGTACCTTTAAAAACACAGGTTTCTTTAATCACTACATTTTTTGAATTTAACAATAAAATGACAAAATGTTCTTGTGTTAAATCTTTCATTGTTGGAATCATATAATCAGCAACATCACTTGGTTGCGTTATTTTTATACGATTATTTTCAGCTCTTCTCCCCATCCTTTCCCCTAACTCAAATGCTGCTTTTAAAGTAATTGCTTTTTGTAATCCAATCCCTTTAACTTTTATCAAATCGTTAATTGAAGATTTTTTCAATTCATTCAGATTCGAAGCAGATTTAAGCAGTTCATTACTAATGTCTATGCTCGAGAATCCTTTTCTTCCGGTGTTAATTAATATAGCTAATAATTCTGTATTCGAAAGACTTTTTGCACCATGGCTTAACAAACGTTCTCTTGGCATTTCTGAAGTTACCATTTCTTTAATTTTCAAAAATATACGCCTCCTAAAAATTGATGGATATCATTATAAAAAAGTGAATTGATAAAAAAGGAAATAAATATAAATGGAACAAGGGGTAATAGTTTAATCGGCTTAAATATCATGGTAATTAAAGCAACTAAACCAGCAATGACAAATGTAAATAAAATGACATAAATAGTGAATTGGAGAGGGAAAAACAAAGAAAGTGCAGATATTAGTAAAACGTCACCATAACCAATATATGCCCGAAATAAAAAGTAGAATATATGCGTGGTCATACTAATAATGATAAAAGCTACTGGATAAATCATACTTAACGAGAGAGAAACGATACAATAAATTATAATTAAGCGACAATCTAACATTAAAGAAGTGATATCGGTCATAGTAAAAATAAGCAGAAAAACATATGTAGTTATAAATAGCGTAGCATTTACGTATGTGAAATCATACTTAATAAAGACGATAGGTATTAAAGCAAAGGTTTCCCCTAAGAAATGTGTTAGGGAAATACGCTTTCGACAGTTTCGACATCGCCCTTTTAATAATAAAAAACTAATAATCGGCATTAATTCATACCATTTGAGTGACGAATTACAATAATCACATTTCGATCTTCTATGTAAATAATCAAATGACGTTTCTTCTATAGATATAAATTGATATAGAAAACTAAAAATACAACTGCAACTATAAGATAACAATACTACCAAATGACAACCTCCTTATGTAAATTATAGTTAGTTATTACCAAAATGTAAATATACACTATTTTTCAAGAATTGAACCGCTTTTTCATTTAAATTTTTCAATATTGCTAAGCATAATTGATGGATACTTTAACAACCCATTACTGCTCGGCAAAATTAATAATGGCAAGAAATTGAACCTTATAAACACATACGATTTAGAGCATAAAAAATAACCATGAAGCTCTACCTATTGATTAAATAGATTCTTCATGGCTATTTTAGTTTTAGTTTTATAATGCTTCAAAGTCTAATTTTGATTTAACTTCACTTATGAAATACAGACTACCGGTAATTACTAATGTATCACCTTGATAATTTTTTATAAATTCAACGTAGTCATCTACTAATTGTATTTCATCATTTTCAATACTACCTACAATTTCTTCTTTGCGTAACGCTTTCGGAAAATCAAATTCAGTTGCATAAAACGTATGCGCAATTAAACTTAAATGTTTGACCATCTCGTTAATCGGTTTTCCGTTTATTGCTGAGAACAAAATATCTACTTTTTCTTTATCATGGTACTGTTTAATTGTATCAATTAGAGCATCTATACTCTCTGAATTATGTGCGCCATCCAAAATGATTAAAGGTTTGTCATGCACCTGCTCAATACGTCCAGTCCAACGAACTGATTCAATACCGTCTATCATCTTATTGAAATCTAATTCAATTAATCCTTGTTCATTTAATTCAATAAGAGCTGTTATGGCTAATGCAGCATTTTGTTTCTGATGTTCACCTAACATGCTTAAAATGATTGTTTCTAATTCATAATCTTTATAACGGTAAGTAAATTCATCATTTTGCGATACAACAACAATTTCTCTATCTAATTCAATTGGCTTTGCATGTTGTTCAATTGCGCGTTCACGAACATATTTTAATGCATCTTCATTTTTAACAGCATATATCACTGGAACGTTAGGCTTTATAATCGCGCCTTTATCCCTAGCAATATCTAGATAAGTACCACCTAAAATATCTGTATGGTCTAGACCGATACTAGTTAAGATTGATAAAACCGGTGTAAAGACATTTGTCGAATCGTTCTTTATACCCAATCCAGCCTCAACAATGACAAAATCAACAGGATGTATTTCACCAAAATATAAAAACATCATCGCTGTGATTATTTCGAATTCAGTTGCAACACCTAAATCTGTTTCACGTTCCATCATTTCACTTACTGGTTTAATACGTGATACTAATTCTACAATAGCGTCATTTGATATTGGCACACCATTTAGACTAATTCGTTCATTAAATGTTTCAATAAACGGCGACGTAAATGTACCTACTTCATAACCATTTTCAACTAAAGCTGTTCTAAGGTAAGCAACTGTAGAGCCTTTACCATTTGTGCCACCTACATGAATACCCTTAATGTTATTTTGAGGATTATTAAATTGTGCTAGCATCCATTCCATACGTTTAACACCTGGTTTGATGCCAAATTTAGTTCTTTCGTGTATCCAATACAAGCTCTCTAGGTAATTCATTGTTACTAACTCCTATGCTTTTAATTGTTCAATTCTTGCCTTCACACCATCATATTTTTCTTGATAATCTTGTTTTTTACGTTTTTCTTCATTTATAACCTTTTCAGGTGCTTTACTTACAAAGTTTTCATTAGAGAGCTTTTTATCTACTCTATCTAATTCGCTTTGAAGTTTAGCTAATTCTTTTTCCAAACGGCTGATTTCCTTATCCATATCAATTAGCCCTTCTAATGGTAATACCACTTTACCTGCAATTACAACTGATGTCATTGCTTTCTCAGGAATTTCCACGTCAGTGCTAATATTTAAGGTACTAGGATTACAGAATTTGATTAAATAATCTTTGTTTTGTGATAAAGTTGTTTCAATTTCTTTATCTTTAGCTTGAATTAAAATAGGTATTTCTTTAGACAATGGCGTATTTACTTCTACACGTGATTGTCTTACAGATTTAATGATTTCAACAAGTTGTTGCATTGTTTGTTTACTTTCTTCAAAAATCAATGATTCACGCACTTCTGGCCATGAAGCTTTAACAATTGTGTCACCTTCATGTGGTAAACTTTGCCATATTTTCTCTGTTACAAATGGCATGAATGGATGTAGCATTCTCATAATATTGTCTAAAGTATAACTCAATACTGAACGTGTAACTTGTTTTTGTTCTTCATCATTACTATTCATTGGAATTTTACTCATTTCAATGTACCAATCACAGAAATCATCCCAAATGAAATTATATAATGCACGTCCAACTTCGCCGAATTCATATTTGTCACTTAAATCAGTAACTGTTGCAATCGTTTCATTTAAACGTGTTAGAATCCATTTATCTGCTAATGATAAGTTACCACTTAAATCGATATCTTCAACTTTAAAGTCTTCACCGATATTCATTAAACTGAAACGTGCCCCATTCCAGATTTTATTGATAAAGTTCCACACTGACTCAACTTTTTCAGTTGAGTATCTTAAATCATGTCCTGGAGATGAACCTGTTGCTAAGAAGTAACGCAAGCTATCAGCACCGTATTCGTCAATAACATCCATTGGATCCACACCATTACCTAATGATTTACTCATCTTACGCCCGTCTTCAGCACGAACTAAACCGTGTAATAATACATCATTAAATGGACGACGATCTGTAAATTCTAAGCCTTGGAATATCATGCGTGCGACCCAGAAAAAGATAATATCGTAACCTGTAACTAAGGCATTTGTTGGGTAGTATCGTTTAAAGTCTTCACTTTCTAAATCAGGCCAACCTAACGTAGAGAAAGGCCATAAAGCACTTGAGAACCACGTATCTAATACATCTTCATCTTGTTGCCAATTTTCAATATCAGTTGGCGCTTCTTCTCCAACATATATTTCGCCTGTTTCTTTATGATACCAAGCCGGAATTTGATGACCCCACCATAATTGTCTTGAAATCGTCCAATCTCTAATATTTTCCATCCATTGGTTAAATGTATGTTCGAAACGTTGCGGATAAAAATCAATACGATCATCTGTTTTTTGGTTATCTAATGAACGTTTCGCTAAGTCTTCCATGCGCACAAACCATTGTGTTGATAAATATGGTTCAACAACAGCGCCAGATCGTTCTGAATGACCTACAGAATGAACATGATCTTCAATCTTGATAACTAAATCTTGTTCTTTTAAATCTTTAACTAGCTGTTTACGACAATCAAAACGGTCCATACCTTCATATTTACCCGCTTTGTCGTTCATTTTACCATTTTCATCCATAACGATAATATTTTCTAATTGATGTCTTTGACCAATTTCAAAATCATTAGGGTCATGTGCTGGTGTCACTTTCATAGCACCAGAACCGAAGTCTATATCAACATACTCATCTGCTAAAATAGGCAATTCGCGTCCTACGATTGGTAATATAACAGTTTTACCGATTACATCTTTGTATCGTTCGTCATTAGGGTTAACAACAATCGCTGTATCACCTAACATCGTTTCTGGTCTTGTTGTTGCAATTTCAATAAAACCTTCACCATCAGCGTAAGGATATTTAAAATGATAAAACGCACCTTGAACATCTTCATGTATTACTTCAATATCAGATAAAGCTGTACGTGCTTTAGGATCCCAATTTATAATACGTTCGCCACGATAAATAATTCCTTTATTGTATAAATCAACAAAAACTTTTTTAACTGCTTTACTTAAACCTTCATCTAAAGTAAAACGTTCTCTACTATAATCTAAACCTAGACCTAATTTAGCCCATTGCGCACGAATAAATGACGCATACTCTTCTTTCCAATCCCATGCCTGTTCTAAAAACTTTTCACGACCAAGATCATATCTAGTTATTCCTTGTTCATTTAATTTAGCTTCTACCTTTGCCTGTGTCGCAATACCAGCATGATCCATACCTGGTAAGTATAACGTATCGTATCCTTGCATACGTTTCATACGTGTAATGATATCTTGTAAAGTCGTATCCCATGCATGTCCTAAATGTAATTTACCAGTTACATTTGGTGGCGGGATAACAATTGTATATGTTTCTTTTGATTTATCTTCTGACGGTTTAAAATAACCATTCTTTACCCATTCTTCATAACGTCCCGCTTCAACTTCACGAGGATCATATTTTGGTTTCATTTCCATTTGTTATACCTCCTAAAAAAATAAAAATATCCATCCTATATACAAATAGGACGGATATTCCGTGGTACCACCTATATTCAAGAAGGATGTTTAATATCAAATTCACTCTTTTAACATAATTGGAATAATCATACCAATACTATCATCGTGAAATTTGAAATGCTTCATCTCTTCAAGCACTCTAGATTATGATTAACGCTCAAACACGTCTTAGCCTACTATTAATCACGTTCAGCTAAGATACTCTGTGGGCTACCTTCAGTAAAAATCATTTACATACTCACACCAAATCATATGCTCTCTTTAAAATAATTTGAACTTACTCTTCCCAAATCCTATATTAAACTCTTAACTTATAGTATAATGATTGACAAAATAAGTCAATGTATAGGTGGGAATAAAATGAATGAATGCGCATTTGGTACTAAAGATCCAGTCTACTTAAACTATCATGATCATGTATGGGGACAACCGCTCTATGATAGCAAGGCATTGTTTAAACTTTTAGCATTAGAATCACAACATGCTGGGCTATCTTGGTTAACTATTTTAAAAAAGAAAGAAGCCTATGAAGAAGCATTTTATGATTTCGAACCAGAAAAGGTAGCACAAATGACCGCTCAAGATATCGACCGCTTAATGACTTTTCCAAATATCGTTCATCATCGTAAAAAATTAGAAGCAATTGTTAATCAAGCTCAAGGGTATTTAAAAATTGAACAAGCATATGGTAGTTTTAGTAAATTTTTATGGTCTTATGTAAATGGTAAGCCTAAAGATTTGCAGTATGAACATGCTTCTGATCGTATCACAGTTGATGATACTGCAACACAACTATCTAAAGATTTAAAACAATACGGGTTTAAATTTTTAGGTCCAGTAACAGTATTTTCGTTTTTAGAAGCAGCTGGTTTATATGATGCACATTTAAAAGATTGTCCATCAAAGCCTAAACACAATTAATTTGCTATAGCATCATAAAGTAAACGAGACATCATCTATTTTTAACTAATAGACTGTCTCGTTTTTTGATGTGAAAATTTATTCAAATCATAAGTTAAAGTTCCAAGTTAATGCACTGCTAATATTAGATATCTTAATCTAAAAATAGATGTACAACCTTTGCTTAAACCTTAATAATGAATTCTATCCTAAGCATAATTCAACTTAAATGGATGATAGTTTCTAATCTTCACGCTTATTCGAACGATATTTTAAAAAGTAATTAATTCCTGGTGCAATAATAAATAGGATGAAAAAGATTCGGAAAATATGATAACTCGTAATCATAGCAACATCGGCACCAGTAGCTAATGCAACTAAAACTATCTGATTAACCCCTCCTGGTGCTGCACCAAGAAACAATTCATTAATAGGATTATTATCAAAGAAATGTATGACATAAACCATGATTAGCGCACCAATTATCAACATAATATTTTGAATTGTAATTGCGATTGCTAGTCTACCTTTTAAATCTGACAATAAATGCGCAATTTGAACTCCAATTCTAATCATATATATTAGTTGTGCCATGTTCAACAACCAATGATCTAGTGTAAATGTTAAACCTGTAGAAAAATTCCAAACAATTAATACAATGAGTGGTGCTAATAATTGAAATGTTGGAAACTTTATTTTAGACATAATTAGATAAACTATAAAGATAGCTATCGCTAAAATAACTATTTGCCCTATGTTTAATACTTGTGATAAAGGCAAGACTTTTGTTAACTTTCCATTCGCATGCATGTTACCATCATGAAAAAAATATGAAATGAACGGTACTAAAACAACAACAAATATAATTCGTGATGTTTGCGTTAAGCTAACAACTAACAAATTAGCACGTTTGTCTTGTTCAGCCATGACCAGCATTTGTGTTAGTGCTCCTGGTATAACACTTAAAATAGCTGTTTCTGTATTAATACGTGCAATTTTTTTAAAAATAAATGCCATTACTATTGCAATTAATAATATCGAAATAGATACAACAATAATCGAAAGCCAATTGTTTTTAATATCCATAACGACATTTTTCGTAAACGTTGATCCGATTTGCACCCCTAATAGTACAATCCCTAATTCACTAAGTAAGAATGGCCATTTAATATCAAGTTTGAAAACTTTCACACAAATGATTGATGCGATAATAGGACCAAACATAAATGGGAGTAATACGTGCGATGAATACAATATAATACTAATAAAAAATGATAAAACGAACACAATGAAATTATTTCTATATATCATTGTCATGTTTTCCACTTCTTTCAATAAAAAATAAAATGACTAAATTGCTGCTTGAGCTTCACGTTTGTTAAGATAACAATATCCGCTAGCAGTTTTGACTACAAAGCATATATGGACTTTCACTATCAAGTCGCCGCCCATGCCTGATATACATTTAAAAAGAGCCTGAACAAAGTTCAGGCTCTCAATTTGTCCGTATATTTATTTTACAATACGACTTAAAGCCGTATCAAATGCTTGAATCGTTTTTTCAATATCTTCTTTCGTGTGTGCCGTAGATAAGAATGTACCTTCAAATTGAGATGGTGGTAAAAACACACCTTCTTTTGCCATTTCTCGATACATTTCTGCAAATAATTTCAAATCACTTTTATTCGCTTGTTCAAAATTAGTTACAGGTCCTTCATTTAAGAAATAACCAATCATTGAACCTGCTCTATTTACAGTTATTGGTACATTGTGTTTAGCAAATACACGCTTTAAACCGTCTTCAAGTATATCGCCTAACATATTAAAATACTCATATGTCTCTGGCGTTAATTGGCTTAACGTTTCATAACCACTTGTCATTGCAAGAGGATTTCCTGATAACGTACCCGCTTGATAAATATTTCCTAATGGTGCTATATGATCCATGATTTCTTTTTTACCACCAAAAGCACCTACAGGTAGTCCTCCACCGATAACTTTTCCTAAGCAAGTTAAATCTGGTGTCACACCAAAGTAACCTTGTGCACAATGATAACCGACTCTGAAACCAGTCATTACTTCATCGAAAATTAGCAATGCGCCGTATTCAGTCGTAATATCTCTTAATCCCTGTAAAAAACCTTCAATCGGTGGTACGACACCCATATTACCAGCAACAGGTTCTACGATTACACCAGCAATATCGTCTCCAAATTTTTCGAAAGCGATTTTAAGTGCATCTAAATCATTGTATGGAACTGTAATTGTATTTTTAGCAATACCTTCAGGCACACCAGGAGAATCCGGCAATCCTAATGTTGCCACCCCAGAACCAGCTTTGATTAATAACGAATCACTATGACCATGATAGCAACCTTCAAATTTCACAATTTTATTTCTGCCAGTATAACCACGTGCTAATCTTAAAGTATCCAATGTAGCTTCTGTACCAGATGACACCATACGCACTTTTTCTATTGAAGGTACTCGGTCAATAACGAGCTGCGCCAATTTATTTTCAAGTAATGTTGATGCACCAAAACTTGTACCTTTATCAATTGCTTCATGTAAATGACTAATAACTTGAGGGTCTCTATGTCCTAAAATAAGCGGCCCCCAACTTAGTACATAGTCGATATACTCGTTACCATCGATATCATAAATTTTTGAGCCTTTACCGTGATCCATAAAAATTGCTGGTGTATCTACTGATTTAAATGCGCGTACTGGACTATTTACACCACCAGGCATTAAAGTTTCAGCAACCTTCATTGCTTCTTCTGATTTCGTATATCTCATAAAGTAAATTCCTCCTATAGTTTATGGAAAATCATACATATAAAACCTTATTTATCTAAATAGCGACAAATGTCCTTTGCAAAATACGTAATAATCATATCAGCACCTGCACGTTTCATTGAAACCATTTGTTCCATAACGACACGTTCTTCATCTATCCAACCATTTTGTGCCGCTGCTTTAGTCATACTATATTCTCCACTCACATTATATGCAACAACTGGAACATTCGTATGATTTTTAACATCTCGAACTATGTCTAAATAACTTAGAGCAGGTTTAACAATCATCATGTCGCACCCTTCTTTAAGATCACTTTCTAATTCACGAAGTGCTTCCAAACGGTTAGCAGGGTCCATCTGATACGTTTTTCTATCCCCAAATGATGGCGCTGAATCTGCTGCATCTCTAAAAGGTCCAAAGAAACTTGATGCATACTTGACACCATAACTCATTATAGGAATATTGTAATAGCCGGCTTCATCTAATCCACGACGAATTTCAGCAACAAAACCATCCATCATATTACTTGGCGCAATAATATCAGCACCAGCTTCCACTTGAGAAATTGCTGTTTTAACAAGTAGTGGCAATGATTTATCATTGTCAACGTCATGTGTATGGTCATCAATCACGCCACAATGACCATGATCAGTATATTCACATAAACAAGTGTCTGCAACAATTAATAAGTCATCATACATTTTTTTAGCAATACGTGTTGCCTGTTGAATAACACCATCGTGAATGTATGCACCAGTACCTATATCATCTTTTGAGTTTGGAACACCGAAAAACATAATGGCACGTATGCCTAAGTCATAAGCTTCTTTTAATTCACTTTCAAGTAAATTCAAACTGATTTGGTATACACCTGGCAATGACTTAATTTCTTTTTTCACATCGTCTTTTTCAACTACAAAAATTGGATATATTAAATCTTCTTTTCTTACATGATTCTCTCTAACCATATCTCTCATTGTCGCTGATGATCTCAATCTTCTATGTCTATCAAATTTCATTTTTAGCCCCTACTTTCTAAAATCTTTTCAATTAGTGATTCGAGTGTTTGAATTTCTGCAATTGTTACTGGTTGTTGATATGTTTTAATGGTCCGTGCTGTTTGTTCTCCAATAGCAAAATACGACTTGAATTTTGGTACAAATCCTTCATTAAAATAATAACGTACTGCCGACGAACTTGAAAATGTTAATGCATCGATTTGTTGATGTTCTATCATTTCTTTAACATCTTGTATATTTTGTTTGTTAGGCACTGAAGTATATAAATCTATTTTAACAACTTCATTATCTTTAGATAACGCTGCTAATAACAATGGTCTCGCCAATTCACTCGAAGGCAAAAGTATTTTTTGGTTAGTTTGATTAAATGATTTTAAAAATCCTTCTTGAGAAAAGTCGTTTGGCATAAAATCAACTCGAATGCCAAGTGATTCACAATATTGCGCTGTCTTACTTCCTATCACAGCAATGTTATCAACATTAATTCCTTTTAGATATTTATAAAAGAATTTCACAGCATTTTTAGATGAAAAAATAAGCCAGTCATAGCGTTGATTTAACAAATGAATATCAAAATTTAGTGGCTTTATATCAATAAAGGGTTTGTGAATAATTGATACTAAATCACTTTGCATGTCATTTGTTTGTGTCATAACTACAACTGGCTTCATATTTAAACGTCACTCCATTATTTAATGTTGTTCATTTAAGCGTTTTATAATTTCATAAGCACCTTGCTCTTTTAATTTGTTACTCACTGTTTTGCCTAACTCAACCGGATCTGTTCCGTTCATTGTATATTCAAATCGTTCTTTACCATCTGGGGTCATAATTAAACCTGTAAATTCGATTTCTTTTTGATCTGAGATTGTAGCATATCCTGCGATTGGCACCTGACAACTACCATCCATTTCTGCTAAAAACGTTCGTTCAGCAGTCACACATTTTGCAACCTCATCATTATGTACTTTGCTTAATAATGTTAATAGTTCTTCATCGTCACTACGACATTCTATCCCTAAAGCACCTTGTCCGATTGCAGGTAACAATGTATCTCTATCAAGATAAGATGTTACAATATCATCTGACCAGCCCATTCTTCTTAAACCAGCTGCAGCTAAAATAATCGCATCATAATCTTCAGTTTGTAACTTTTCTAATCGTGTATCTATATTACCTCTAATCCATTTAATCTCTAAATTAGGATACTTAGATAATATTTGTGCACCACGACGTAATGAACTAGTACCAATAATACTGCCTTCTGGCAATTGGGATAGTGGTGTATGTGTTTTAGAAATATACGCATCAAAAGGTAATTCTCTATCAGGGATACAACCTAATGTTAAACCTTCCGGAATTACACTTGGTACGTCTTTAAGCGAGTGTATTGCCATATCGATATTTTTTTCAAAAAGTTCATGTTGTATTTCTTTAACAAATAAGCCTTTGCCTCCGACTTTAGACAATTGTTTATCTACTATACGATCGCCTTTCGTGACAATTTCTTTAATTTCAATTTCTAGATTTGGCTCGACAGCTTTTAATTTATTAATAAATTGCTGGCTTTGTGTTAAAGCTAATTTACTTCTTCTGGAGCCAACGACTAATTTACGCATGTTCAATTCCTCCTAGGAACGGATTGCTCTAGATTATTTTCTCAATTCACAAAATGTGTTGCAAAAAATAAATTAATCATATTTAAGCAAAATAAAATAATGTTATAGTATATTAAATACCTTGAATTCAACCATTTGTTGATTCTAAGCAAAATATAACTTCCATATAATACTGTAATAATTGAAGAGAGTATTACCTTCGGGTCAATGAATATACGTTCACCAACTGAAATTACACCCCACTGTGTACCTAAAATAATACTAAATATGAGAATTATCCACCCACTTAACGTTGAGTAAAACACAATTGATTCAAGTGTAGCAACGCTACCTATTCTAAAGTATTTTTGATCAAAACGTTTTTCCTTCAAATTACGGTATTGCATGATATACAGTAATGCATTGACAAAAGCTAAGGCAAAGAAGACATAACTTAACACAGCTAGACCGATATGGACTAACAGTAACTCGTCTACAACAGCAATTTTCTGAACCTTATTAGTATAATGTGTCGGTTGAAATGTATTCATCCCTAAAAGTGTTAACCCTATTAAATTCAAGAAAAACACAGAGAAATTCAATACTTTGATAAGGTTAAGAATTAAAGAGATTGAAATAATCAGCCAACTTAAAGTATAGAATACATCTGAAATAGACCCTAATGGAATATGTCTAGTTTGTATAATAAAAATAGATAAAGAGATTGTTTGTAAAACCCAAACAATCCCCAATAAATATATGCCTAAACTTCTAATCTTATGACTTTTTTGGACAAAATCATAAAAATAGCAAATGATACTGATTAAGTATATTAATAATATAATTTCATTGAATCGAATAAACAGGTTTTCTTGCATATTATCACCATATTAATATGCTTATTCAAAACTAAAGATACGTCGCGCTGAAATTTCCTTGACCTTGCTTTCTTTTTGTTGCTTCGCTTGCTCATGAGGACATTCAGCTTCGATATCAAATATATTTTGAAATAGCTCTAATTTTTCATTACTTTTCTTATCACTACTTAATTCTTTGGCCTGTTTAATAGGATCTTTCAACATTTGATTGATGATACTTTTTGTATGTTTAGATATAATTTTACGTTCTCTTTCGCTTAACCCTGGCAATTTACGATCAATACTGTCCATCGTTTCTGCTTGAATTGCCATAGCTTTTTCACGTAAAGCTCTAATCACTGGAACAACACCCAACATACTAATCCACTCATTGTGTGCATGTATTTCTGCAGGAATTTGTTCCGAAATTGTTGCAGCCGCTAATTGTCGCTCACGTAAGTTTGCATCAACTAAACCTTTTAAGTCATCAACATCATAATTAAAGATGTTTGTGATGGCACTAATACCAGGTTCAATATCTCGAGGAACTGCAATATCAATCAATACTAGTGAATCTTGCTTTCTATTTTCTGCAATTCTTTCTATCATTTCATTTGTAATGATATAAGATTGTGCACTCGTTGAACTAATCACAATATCTGCACTTTCAAGTAAATTTGGTAATGATGATAGTTCATCATATTTCACTTGATGCTTTGCTGCTAATTTCATAGCATTTTCAATTGTTCTATTTACTACTGTAATATCAGTAATTCCAGAACCAAGAAGATTTAATAGTGATAATTCACTCATTTCCCCTGCACCAATAATGATAGCTTGCTTACTTTTCAATTTGCCAAATACTTTTTTCGCCAACTCGACCGCAGCATAAGACACACTTACAGCATTATCAGCTATATCTGTTTCATTATGTGCTCTTTTTGCAAAAGTAATTGCCTGTTTAAATAGATGATTAAAAATTGTTCCTGTCGTACCTGTGCTTTGCGCTAAGAAAAATGCATCTCTTATTTGACCTAAAATTTGAGTTTCTCCAAGTACGATTGAATCTAAACCAGAAGTGACACGCAATAAATGTTCTACTGCTTCGTCCCCCACTTTTACTTCTGACATTGCTTTAATATCATCTACTTCAAATCCAAATGCACGAGCTAGAAATCGTTGAATATAGTAACGACCTGTGTGAATTTGATCAACAACAGCATATACTTCAGTTCGATTACATGTTGATAATATGACATTTTCTAAAATAGATTTAGTTTCATATAAATCTTCATGGGCAATTCGTAAGGCATCATCTCTAAAAGCAACTTGCTCTCTTAGTGCAACATCAGCTGTGCGATGATTTATACTAATTGCAATAAAATGCATTTGAAACGCCCCCATATATACTAACAATACAAATATTATAACATAATTTAAAATCCAATTAAGTACGATGCTTAAATAAATTATAATCTTTCTAATTTACTTTTGAGTTTTTGACAAAATGATGAACGTTGAAAAATGTTATCAATTGTGTACTAATTAAAAGTTTCGTGCTTACATTATTTTTAAAATTTTTGTATAAGTTTTGTCGTACAAAAACTATGAAATATACGGTTCAATTAAATTCCATATTTGTTGTTGTTTATTATTTTGAATTGATGAATAACTTACAATTGTATCGTCTGGGTCCATATCTAATTGTGTCTTAATATTTTTAATATGCTTTTGAACTTTACCTTTTGGAATTTTGTCTTCTTTAGTGCATATAACTAAAGTAGGAATATCAAAATGTTTCAAATAATTGTACATTAAGATATCATCTTGTGTTGGATCATGTCTTAAATCAACTAATTGAATAACTAATTGCAAATTCTCTCTCTTAGTTATATATTCCTCAATCATTTTCCCAAATTTTTCACGTTGTGTTTTACTTACTTTAGCATATCCATACCCTGGAACATCCACAAAAATAAGTTGTTCATCTATATTATAAAAATTTAACGTTTGCGTTTTGCCGGGTTGCTGTGATGTACGTGCCATATTTTTTCTGCCAATCATACTATTGATAAATGTAGACTTACCTACATTAGATCGACCGCTCAGTGCAACTTCAGACAATTCTGTTTCTGGATATTGTTCTTCTTTTACTGCACTAATGATTAATTCAATATTATTAGGATTAACTTTCATTTTATATCCTCACTTTTTTATATTCTCTTTCAACTCTACCATTATATAATATTTGAACCTTTCGGTATACATTATAAAAAAGCTCCGATCAAAGTTAAACTATTTGAGCGTCAACTTTGATTGGAGCTTTTCACTTTTATAACACATCAATGATTAAGCTGATGTTTTACTATTATTAATTAAATTGCCTTCTGCGTCGTATAGTTCTGGTTCAGTTTCTTCATTAATTGTTTGTGCTGTAATAACTACCTTCGTTACATTTTCGTTAGAAGGCACATCAAACATAATATCGATTAACGATTCTTCTATGATTGAACGTAAACCACGCGCACCTGTTTTTCTTTCAATTGCTTTTTCACTAATTGCTGATAAAGCTTCTTCAGTGAACTCTAAATCCACATCATCTAATTCCAGCATTTTAGTATATTGTTTCACAAGTGCATTTTTAGGTTGCGTTAAGATGTTTTTCAACGCAGTTACATCTAATGTTTCTAAATTAGCTACAATTGGCACACGTCCGATAAATTCAGGAATCAAACCATAGGCTTGCAAATCTTCTGGGCGAATTTGTGCTAATAATGCTTGTTCGTCATATTTATCAGCTTCATTGCTTGAGAAACCAATAACTTTTTCACCAAGACGGCGCTTAATCACTTCTTCAATACCATCAAAGGCACCACCAAGAATAAATAAGATATTTGTTGTATCAATTTGAATCATTTCTTGGTTTGGATGTTTGCGTCCACCTTGTGGCGGAACACTTGCAGTCGTACCTTCTAAGATTTTAAGCAATGCTTGTTGAACACCTTCACCTGAAACGTCACGTGTTATAGATGTGTTTTCAGATTTACGTGCAATTTTATCAATTTCATCTACATAAATAATACCTTTTTCGGCTTTATCAATGTCAAAGTCAGCTGCTTGAATTAATCTCAACAAGATATTTTCAACATCATCGCCTACATAACCAGCTTCAGTTAAACTTGTCGCATCTGCAATTGCAAATGGTACATTCAACGTCTTGGCTAATGTTTGAGCTAATAATGTTTTACCACTACCTGTTGGCCCAATTAATGCAATGTTACTTTTTTGTAATTCAACATCATCTTCTTTTGGTCCTAATTGTTGAATACGCTTATAGTGGTTATAAACAGCTACAGCTAAAGATTTTTTAGCTTTTTCTTGACCAATAACATATTCGTTTAAATGATCCATAATTTCTTTAGGAGTAGGTAATTCTGTCATCGCTTCAGAAGTGTTTTGAGCTAATTCTTCTTCGACGATTTCTGAGCATAATTCAATACACTCATTACAAATATATACACCACTTCCTGCTACAAGTTTTTTTACTTGATCTTGGTCTTTTCCGCAGAAAGAGCATTTCAAATTTTCTTCATCTTCATTGAATTTAAACATTCTTTTTACACCCCTATTCGTTAAAGACTATACTAGATTGGATATTACAATGCAACATATTAACATACAAACTTTTTGCTTAAAGAATAGTAGCAGATACATAAGCTATGCATCTGCTACTCATTTTTGTAATTTAATATTTAATGAAGATTAATCTTCTTTAGTTCCTTCAACGAACTTTGCGTTATCTCTTAATAAATCGATAACTTTTTGGATACGAACATCATTTTTAATGATATCAGTATTACCTAAAGTATTTTTGATATCTTCAACTGAGATATTAAATTGTTTACTCATTTTTTCTAATTCTTTATCGATATCTTCATCAGTAGCTTCGATTTTTTCAGCTTCAGCGATCGCAGTTAAAGTTAAGTTAGTTTTAACACGTTGTTCTGCATCGTCTTTCATTTGCTCTCTTAATTGAGTTTCATCTTGACCTGAGATTTGGAAGTACGTTTGTAAATCTAAACCTTGTTGTTGAATTCTTTGTGCAAATTCAGACACCATACGATCTAATTCAGTATTAACCATTGCTTCAGGAATATCGATTGTTGTATTATCAGTAGCTTTTGTAATCGCTTCTTCTTTTTCAACATTTTCAGCATCTGTAGCTTTTTGTTCAGCTAAACGTTTACGTAAGTTTTCTTTGTACTCGTCTACTGTATTTGCTTCTGCATCTAATTCATTAGCAATTTCATCTGTTAATTCTGGAACTTCTTTAAATTTAATTTCGTTAACTTTTGTTTTGAAAGTTGCTTCTTTACCAGCTAATTCTTCAGCATGGTATTCTTCTGGGAATGTTACGACAACATCTTTTTCTTCGTCAACTTTCATACCTTCTAATTGCTCTTCGAAACCAGGTATGAATGAACCTGAACCGATTTCTAAATCGTAACCTTCAGCTTGTCCACCTTCGAATTCTTCTCCGTCAACTGAACCACTAAAGTCAATGTTAACTGTGTCGCCATTTTCAACAACACCATCTTCTTTAACTACCATTTCAGCTAAATGTCCTAAGCTGTGGTCAATCGCTTCTTGTAACTCATCATCAGATAATTCAGTTTCTTGTTTTTCAATTTCAAGACCTTTATAGTCTCCTAATTTAACTTCTGGCTCAACTGTAACTGTTGCTTCAAAAATGAAATCTTTACCTTTTTCAATTTGAGTAACACTTACTTCTGGTTGTGCAACTGGTTTAATATCAGTTTCGTCAATTGCTTCACCATAAGCATCTGGTAATAAAATGTCGATAGCATCTTGATATAATGCTTCTACACCAAAGCGTTGTTCAAAAATTGGACGTGGCACTTTACCTTTACGGAATCCAGGTACGTTAATTTGTTTAACCACTTTTTTGAATGCTTGATCTAACGCTTTGTTTACTTTTTCTGCAGGAACAGTAACAGTTAATAAACCTTCGTTACCTTCCTTTTTTTCCCAAGTTGCTGTCATGTATATATACCTCCATGATTAACTAATTTATTTTTTCAACTTCCCTATTATATCATAGGTCTATTCCCTATACAAACATTGAAATCACAACGTTTATATATTTGTAAATCAACTTTTTTCGTCAAAACTATATTAAAATGCTGAGTATTATTTTGCAACAATTTAACTATTATTATTCAAATCTAATTGCTGAATAAAATTAAATGCATCGATACTTTGTAATTCACATTTAAGTCCTAACATATTTTTGAAATAACATTCGTATGCATTAATCCATTTATTCGTTTCAAACAAAGTTTCAATATCAATTGGATAAATCATGATAGAGTGATTATTCATAATATGGTGTGCTTCTTCAGCGATATGTAATGCACCATCATTTAATGTTTCCATAACGTTAGGTATAACTTTTTCTTTCAGTGTTGTATGTTCTAGCCCATTTAAATTAGCTGGTACAAAAGTTACATCCATACCATACTTTTCAATTGTCAGTTCTTGTGTACAATTTGCAAACCTTAAATACTCAATCATTAAACTAATGAGGTTATAACTGTACGTATTAGATTTTAATATATATAATACCGTTTCTTGAAATTGAAAATGACCATTGTCTATTAACTTCAAAATCAAGTGCGTCTGTTCCCTCATTGATAACGTATCAAAATCAGTTAATGACTGAGTCAATCGTTTTTCATCTTCAATTAATTTTGACTTAGCAAATTCTTTAAGAGGATGTAATGCCATTCTTGTTTTGTGATCTTTGACTTCATCAATAATTTGATGAATTACTTCTACCGCTTCAAAATATTGTCCCAAACCAATCAAACTTTTCACGTAATAAATCATCAATGCATCATATTGTTGTATGCCAGTTTTCAATAAGACAATTGTTTCTTCTCTTAATTCAAGAAATGACCCCGTCTCATATAACATACGGCATTTCATCATTGCTATTTCTTCAGTGAGTTCAAATTGACGTTCATATTGCACAATATATTCATACATCAGGTCATAGTTTTGGTCTTGTTCAGCACGTTTTATATCTTTATATAACTTTTTCGAAGAGTTAGGAAACTGAATAATATCTGACATATATGTCACCTCGTTTGATTATAAATCTTGAAGGATTAATGCGCTCCACGTTTCGAAATCATCATATGACTCTATGTTGCCTTTTTCAACCCATTTTATTCGTAAAGTATCTGTTTCTTTAGCTTCTACATCATTCGTACTTACAGTGATTTTAAATACAACACCAATATGTACCTTGCCCACTTCATTATTATCGTCATTAATAAAACCGATATATTCCATATTTTGTGAATCTTGCTCACTTAAACCTACTTCTTCTTCTAATTCTCTCTGTGCATTAACTCTCAATACTTCGTTAATAGATTCTGCTCCTGGAACATCATTCATATGACCGCCTACACCTATTGAAGATTGTCCATGCAATCGAGCTTCTCCACCGCCAGATAATCGTTCATACACTAATATCTCGCCATGCTCATTTTCAAGTAAACAATAAGAAATGAGTTGTTTATATGATGGATCCTCTTCCATATCGCCGCGTCGCTTAACTTCATATTGACTTAGCGCATCAAAAATATTTTGACCTTCTGGTTTATTCTTATTTAAAAACCCATTGAAAGTATTCTTTTCATTATTAAAAATAATTTCTCTAGGTACTACAATGATTTGTTCATCAAATTTAGACATCGTATAAAACTCCTCACTTTAATGTTTGTTCTCTTAAATGCATTTTAGCAAATATGTCATATTTTAGCGATTAAATGTGGCATTTTGCTTTTTAAAAAATAAAAAAGAGATGACAATGCCATCTCTTTTTTATAAGTGTTATTATTTTAAAGCATCTTTAGCTTTAGTTACTAATTGAGCAAATGCTTTTTCGTCAGAAATTGCGATTTCTGATAACATTTTACGGTTAATGTCGATACCAGCTTTTTTCAAACCGTTCATTAAACGTGAGTAGCTCATTTCATGTTGACGAGCTGCTGCGTTGATACGTGTAATCCATAATTTACGGAAGTCACGTTTACGTTGACGACGGTCACGGAAAGCATATTGACCTGATTTCATTACTTGTTGCTTAGCTACTTTGTATAATGTATGTTTTGAACCGAAGTAACCTTTAGCTAATTTAATCGTTTTTTTACGACGCGCTCTTGTTACTGTTCCACCTTTAACTCGTGGCATAAAAAATTCCTCCTTAGGTAATTCCTACCGATTTCTGTATTTGTTCTTATTTTTTGTATGCTAATAATTGTTTTACACGTTTCATATCGCTCTTAGACACTAATCTAGCTTTACGTAATTGACGTTTTTGTTTAGTGCTCTTGTTTGCGAATAAGTGAGATGTGAAAGCTCTTGAACGTTTTAATTGACCTGAAGCAGTTCTTTTAACACGTTTAGCTGCTCCGCGGTGAGTTTTCATTTTTGGCATAATATAAGTCCTCCTGTAATAGCTTTAATTATTTTTCAGCTGTTGGCGCTAACATGATAAACATTTGACGCCCGTCCATTTTAGGTTTTTGTTCAACTGTTGCTATATCTTTGCATTCATCTGCATATTTTTCTAGCACACGTTGACCAATTTCCTTATGCGTAATGGCACGCCCTCTGAAACGAATAGATACTTTACATTTATCGCCTTTAGTTAAGAATTTACGTCCGTTTTTCAACTTAGTTTGGAAATCATGTTCCTCAATTGTTGGACTTAAACGAATTTCTTTAACATTGATAATTTTTTGTTTCTTTTTCATTTCTTTTTCTTTTTTCTGTTGTTCGAATTTGAATTTACCGTAATCCATAATTCTTGCAACTGGTGGTTTCGCATTCGGTGCAACGACCACTAAGTCTAAATCTACACGTTCAGCCATTTCTAAAGCTTCACGCTTTGATTTAACACCAATTTGTTCACCATCTTGACCGATTAAACGTAATTCTTTTGCACGAATTTTGTCATTGATTTGAGTTTGATCTTTTGCTATGGTTGACACCTCCAAAATTTTTACGAAATTTGCACCAAGCAAAAAGGAAGAGCAGGTATAAAATACCCGCTCTTCCTTATACACAGTTATGTGTAATGTGATTAACCTGCCAACTGCTTTATGCGTCGCTACAGGTGAGAAGCGGGTGCTTCTACTTGGTTCGTTTCGTATTCAACGTTGTTAATCATATCAACAATTCACATTTAAGTCAACACTATAACTGTAATTATTTTTATTTTAACCTTTTATTTCATCCATTGACACGTCTTGACGTAAATCTACTTGTTCTAATGGAATTTTTTTCGTTTTATATCGAAGCTTATGATAAATAAAGAATGCTAAAAATACTGGAATTCCCATATACGTAATTAAGAAGCGACTAAAATTAAAATCTCCTGTTTTAATAAAGTCAACATCTTGACCAATAATTACTACAATACATAAAAAGCCAGCAAATAATGGTCCGAATGGGAATAATTTAGCAGTATATTTTAATTTAGATTTGTCATAATTTTGTTTATCAAATGCTCTTCTAAATCGATAATGACTTACTGCTATACCTACCCAAGCAATAAAACCAGTTAAACCACTTGCTGCAACGATATATTCGTATGCACCTTTTGTAAGGCTTTGTAATACGAAAATAATCACTACAATGATTGCTGTAACGAGTAACGACATATATGGCACACCGTTTTTATTTGTTTTACCAAATGCTTCAAACGCTAATTTATCTTTACTCATTGAATATAGCATTCGGGTTGAAGCATACATACCTGAGTTACCTGCTGATAACACAGACGTTAAAATGACTGCATTCATAAATGATGCTGCAAACGCAAATCCAGCATTTTTAAACACTAATGTGAATGGAGACGTTGCTACATTATCACTACCACCCATTAATGCACTACTATCATAAGGAATTAACATACCGATAACAAAAATGGCTAAAATGTAAAATAATAAAATTCTCCAGAATACTTGTTTAATTGCTTTCGGCACAGCACGTTCAGGATTTTCTGATTCACCAGCCGTAATACCAATTAACTCAGTACCTTGGAATGAGAAACCAGCGATTAAGAATACACCTAGAATTGATAACAAACTTCCTCCTAAGTTGCCACCAAGAATAGGACCTTCACCTTTATTAAATATTTCAAATCCTACAACATGACCACCCATGATTCCTACAATCGTTAATAAACCAATTGCAATGAAAACAATAACTGTAATCACTTTTATCAATGCCAACCAGTATTCACTTTCACCATAGACGCGAACTGATAACGAATTCAGACTAAAAATTATAACTAAAAACAACGCACTCCATGCCCAAGCGGGTATGCCTTGCAATGGTGTCCAATATTGAATGACTTGTGCTGCAATCGTAATATCTGCTGCTACAGTTACTACCCAGTTAAACCAATAGTTCCAACCAAGCGCAAACCCTAAAGATGGATCAACAAATCTTGTAGCATATGTACTAAATGAACCTGATACTGGTAAATACGTAGCCATTTCACCAAGTGACGTCATTAAGAAAAATACCATTATTCCGATAATTGCGTATCCTATTAATGCACCCAAAGCACCTGCATCATGAATTGCTCCACCAGAAGTTACAAATAAACCTGTACCAATACAACCCCCAATCGCAATCATAGAAATATGACGATCTTTAAGTCCCCTTTTGACAACATTGTTACTTTCATTTTGAACTTTTGACATATAAGCTCCCTTTCCATGTTTTAGAGGCCAAGAAATAAATAACCTTTATTCACTTTCATACCCTTTTTTACAGAACATAGTGATATTAAAAGTAAAAAAGTGGCTACATACCTTTAAGATATGCAACCACTTTGGCAATTATCTATATAAGGTAGCACATCACATTCTGTGACAGTACAGTTCCTATTCGAAAACTGTCCCAATAGATATAATTTATGGTTTATATCTATTTCGGCATCTTTACCTTTCACTTGTTCAACTTATGTACCATAAATACTTCTGACAAGTTACTAATTAAACATGCAACCTCTAACTCAATTTAATATTTTAACTAACTTGTAATATACAGGATTCATCACGCATAATCAACCCTGTAAAACTTGATACGCAATAAAAGTTTTAAAGCATTTTATTGCGACAACTGTCTATCTATGTTTTTTCAAACGAATTTCATCAACTAGATTCCAGATAAATTCATCTTTTTCAACTGTTTCTTGGTCTTGCGATCCATATTGACGCACATTCACTTGATTATTTTCAACTTCCTTATCCCCAACTACGATTTGATAAGGTATTTTTTGCATTTGAGCTTCTCTGATTTTATAACCCATTTTTTCATTACGGTCATCAATACTTACACGAACACCTTGAGATTTCAATTCATCTTGCAATTGGCGCGCATAATCATAATGTAAATCAACGTTAACTGGAATGATTTGAACTTGTTTTGGCGCTAACCAAGTTGGGAATGCACCTTTAGTTTCTTCAGTTAAAAATGCTACAAATCGTTCCATTGTTGATACAACACCACGATGAATAACAACTGGACGATGATGTTCACCATCTTGACCAATATAAGTTAAATCAAAACGTTCTGGTAATAAGAAATCAAGTTGTGCTGTTGATAATGTCTCTTCTTTACCCATCGCTGTTTTAACTTGAACATCTAGTTTCGGACCATAGAATGCCGCTTCACCAATCGCTTCTTCGTACGATAAGCCAAGCTCATCCGCTGCCTCTTTAAGCATATTTTCAGCTTTATTCCACATGTCATCATCATCAAAGTACTTTTCTTTATCTTCAGGGTCTCTATAACTTAATCTAAAGCTATAATCCTCGAAACCAAAGTCTTTATACACATCAATAATCATGTTTACAACGCGTTTGAATTCTTCTTTAATTTGATCAGGTCGAACAAAGATATGTGAATCATTTAAAGTCATACCACGAACACGTTGTAATCCTGATACAGCACCACTTGCTTCATATCTATGCATCGTTCCTAGCTCAGCGATACGGATAGGTAATTCACGATATGAATGTGGTTTATTCGCATAAATCATCATATGATGTGGACAGTTCATTGGACGTAATACCATAGATTCAGTTTCATCTAACTGCATTGGTGGGAACATATCTTCTTGATAGTGATCCCAGTGACCAGATGTTTTGTATAAATCAACATTAGCAAGTACTGGTGTATAAACGTGGTCATAACCCATGCTCACCTCTTTATCAACAATGTAACGTTCAATTTCACGTCTAATTGTTGCACCGTTAGGTAACCATAATGGCAAACCAGCACCAACTAATTGGCTATTTGTGAATAATTCTAACTCTTTACCAATTTTACGATGATCACGTTCTTTACGCTCTTCTAACATTTGTAAATGTGCTTTTAATTCTTTTTTATCAAAGAAAGCAGTACCGTATATACGTTGTAACATTTTGTTGTTACTATCTCCACGCCAGTATGCACCTGCTGTAGATAATAGTTTAAACTCTTTAATTTTAGCTGTTGATGGAACGTGAACTCCACGACATAAATCAGTAAAATCACCTTGACTATATAATGTTACATTTTCATCTTCAGGAATCGCGTCGATTAATTCTAATTTGTATTCATCATTGCTGAATAACTCTTTCGCTTCATCTCGTGAAACCACTTTTCGTTCGATTTTCATATTTTCGTTAACGATTTGTTTCATTGTTTTTTCAATTTGTTCAAAGTCATCAGATGAGATGTTTTGGTCAATGTCGAAGTCATAGTAGAATCCACCTTCTATTACAGGACCTACACCAAATTTAACATTACCATATAACCTTTTAATCGCGTGTGCCATTAAATGTGCAGTAGAATGACGTAATACCTCTAACGCTTCTTCACTACCTGGTGTCACAATTTCAATTGATCCATCAGTTTCAAGCGGTTTAGTTAAATCTACAAGTTGCCCGTTAAATTTGCCGGCAACAGCTTTTTTACGTAATCCAGGACTAATTGATTGTGCTATATCTTCAGTAGTAGTACCTTTATCAAACGCCTTTTTATTACCATCTGGAAATTGAATATTAATTTGTTCCATGTTAAACCCTCCTATTTGCTTTATAAATACTTTTATCTGACCTCGTTAAAAAATTGAACAACAATCATCGTTTTAACATTAAACCTATTAACAATAAACAGGGAATATATGACACCAACAAACATTTATGTCTGAAAAAAACAAAAAATCCCGCCCCTATACAAGGGACGAGATCGTCGTGGTACCACCCTAGTTATTTAATACAATTTATGTATTAAATATCTCTGCTTAAGATAACGGTCTTGATCCGGGTATTCATTACAAATACCATAAATGAAGTAGTAATCATCTAATTTATTAACCATATTCTCATCAAACAATGGCTTTCTGTGTAATATTGATTAGATCATCTTGTCTTCAATCATTTAAACGATTTAGATTTGTATTCATTATACACCAATCATTTTAAAATTCAATTGTTTCTGAAATTTTCTCCTGATAAAAAGTATGGTGTTGACAAAGATTTGACACGTTCAATAATACGTGCTGCTTTAGTCTTCTCTTCACCATCACGAGTCATCGCTAAATGATGTTCCAATTCACTATAGTCAAAATTAGAACTAAAGAATGTTGGTAATTCATGAACCATTCGATAGTGTAGCAAAGGTCCAATTACCTCATCTCTCACCCATGGAGTCACTTCTTCAGCCCCAATATCATCAAGCATTAAAATGTTTGCTTCTCTTACGCGATGTAATTTCTTTTCAAAAGAACCATCTTTAAAGCCACCTTTTAATGTTCTAATAAATTCCGGTAAATAAATAATTGTCGAACGTACCTTCTTAGATTTGAGCTGATTCGCAATTGCACCTAGAATAAAAGATTTACCTGTCCCAAATGGACCATAAAGGTAAAGGCCTTTCACTTGTTCCCCATTAGTTATTGCTGTACAAATATCATCTGCTGCCATAGCTACATCAAGACGGTCTCGATGATTCATATAAATATCTTTCAATTTGGCATTTAAAGTATCTCGTTGCATATGATGAGATGTAATTAGCTCAGCTTCAAAGCGTTCTTCGTCGTACTTGATTTTACATGGGCATTGTAAATAGCGTATTTTAATTCGGTTATTATCAACATATAACTCAGGCACATGCCCCTTTACGAAATTTGGACAATCAGCAAATTTATGACCGTCATAATGTTTTTGTTGATCTTTATACTCTTGTAACACATTTAAGTCTTCATCAATCATAGCATTCGTTAATTCAGCTCGATGCGCTTCCAAAAATTGCTTAACATCTGGGTCATTGATTACTTCTTTTTTTATCTTTTCTATTCTTTTTTCAAAGTCCTGCGACGTGTTAATTATACTTTTAAATTGCTTCATTATCGACTGTCCTCCTCCCATTTTTTAGATAATTTATCTAGAAATGCTTGTCGATCTTGCTCTAATTGTTGATCATCTACGCTATTATCTTTAGCCGAATCTTCTTCACTAGGTTTATCTCTATTTTCTAACCATTTAGGTGTTTTTTCTTTTGAAATACGATTACGTTGCCCATAGTATGAACCACGCTTTTGGTAATTTCCGCTAGAACCCTCATTTTTAGGTTGATTAACTTTTTTAGCGTAATTATATGCTTCTTTAGCTGTCTTAATACCTTTTTTCTTCCAATTTGATGCTATTTCCAAAATATACGCTTTAGGAAGTTTCATATCTTCTTTTAACATGACAAATTGCAACAAAATATTAATGACGCCAAAAGACATTTTTTCACGTTCAATTAATTCTTCAACCATTGTCTTTTGCGATATAGTTGGTTCTGATTCAGACCAAGAAGCTAACATATCAATTGGACTCGTTTGTTCAAGTAACTCAAACCATTCATCACTTTGTGGCTTTGGATTCACTTCTGAAGATTTGCCCGTCGAAGATGATGTAGCAGGAGATTTCACCTGTAATTTAGGCATTTGATTTTCGTGTTCCATTAAATAATACGAGCGTGCTTGTTTACGCATTTCTTCAAAGGATAACTGTTGTCCACTTGTAATTGAATTTAAAATAACATGCTTCATGCCATCTGCTGTTAAACCATATAAAGTCGCGAGTTGTGTAATTAAACGCTTTGCATCTTTGGTAACAATGTCTTGACTAATAAAATGTTTACCTAACATTTGTCTCAACATTTCAAAGTCAAAAGATTCATTTGATAAATCGATACCTTGGTACGGTTCATTAATCGGAATATCACTTGTATCGATATCTATTTTTGTAGACGGCACTTTAAAAACATCAGTAAATTGTCTTGTTACCTGTTTAAATTCACTCAAATCAATTTGTTGATACTCAAAGTATTTCTTCAACTCATGAAATCGACGATGCTCGACTTCACTATATAAAAAGATTGACAACATTGGATCATTAAAAAATAAATGTGCTGAAGGCGGTTGAATTAATTGGTAAACAAATTGTGTTTCTTGTTCATCATGTTTGACAAACGCCTTTAACAATCCAATCGCTTCAAGTAAGTCCATTTGTTGTCTAAACTCTAGTAAATTAATTTTAAGTTCATTCATAAAAATATAATGAGAAAGAATCAATGTTTCATTATGACTGTCTTTAACGAATTGAGTCATAAAATGATATAAACCCACTGCTTGCGTTCCAATTAGCGGTGTATACAGTCGATTCAATACCTCTAAATGATTCGTATTTAAATCAAAGTGTTGCATAACTTTGAATTGATCCTTTGGTCTTAAGCCGAATTCGAAGGCTTGTCGTCCCATTTAAGCATCACTCCGTTTGTTTTCGCTTAAAATCCCTTGCATCGATGCTAACAATTGATCAACATCTTTAAATTCTTTATAGACTGATGCAAATCTAACATATGAAACTTGATCAACATGCATTAACAAGTTCATAACGTGTTCACCTATATCTCGTGAAGACACTTCCGTATGACCTTCATCTCGTAATTGCCATTCAACCTTGTTTGTTATGTCTTCAAGTTGTTGATATCTAACTGGTCGTTTCTCACAAGAACGCACAAGTCCATTAAGTATTTTTTCTCTTGAAAACTGCTCTCTTGTGCCATCTTTTTTCACAACTATAAGCTGACTAACTTCGATATGTTCAAATGTAGTGAAACGTGTTCCACAATTTTCACATTCTCTTCGTCTTCGAATGGCATTTAATTCATCGGCATGCCTTGAATCTACAACTTTAGATTGTGTAGAATTACATTTCGGGCATTTCATTACATCACCCTCTTTATTTTGATTATGCCTAATTATACTATAAATCTAGAGATGAAAAAAGAATCCCTCAATTTAATTCATTTAACCAAATAATGAAACAATAAAAAACATTATATCGTTACTTATTAAGTAATTTGCATGACAATATTATTGTATTAAAAAATAAAAAACCTAACTCCGAAGTCAGAGTTAGGCTATAAATTAATTGTATTAACTTGCACTTACAGTTTCTTTTGATGTCAAAAGTGCTCCAATTTGCTCAGCAACATCTACAACTCTATTTGAATAACCCCATTCATTATCATACCAAGCAATAACTTTTACTTTATTCCCTGACATGACCATTGTTGATTTTGCATCAATAATAGCTGAATTTGGATTAGTATTAAAATCAACAGACACTAGTGGTTGATGTTCGACTTCTATGATACCTTCTAAACCTGCATTTTCAAAAGCTTGGTTTACTTCTTCTGCAGTTACTTCTTTTTCTAAATCAACAACTAAATCAACGAGCGATACATTCTTTGTTGGTACACGTAATGCCATGCCGTGTAATTTACCTTCTAATTCTGGTAATACTTCTTTTAAAGCTTTCGCCGCACCAGTAGAAGTAGGAATAATGCTTTCATTACATGAACGTGCACGTCTTAAATCTTTATGTGGATTATCAATATTTTTTTGGTCATTTGTAATAGCGTGAACAGTAGTCATTAAACCATTAACTATTCCAAACTGATTATTTAAAACTTTTGCAACTGGACCAATGCAATTAGTAGTACATGAAGCATTACTAAAAATGTCAAATGCTTCTATATCTAATTGGTTATCATTTACGCCTTTAACTACCATTTGAACATGTCCACCTTTTGAAGGACCAGTTAACAATACTTTTTTGGCACCTGCTTTAATATGTGCGATGGCTTTATCACCATGATTAAATTTACCAGTTGCATCTATAGCAATATCGATATCTAATTCTTTCCATGGCAAGTTTTCAGGATTGCGATCAGCAACCAATTTAATTTTATGATCACCAACTTGCAATCCATTTTCAATCGGTTCAACTTTTAGATTATATTTTCCATGTGTTGTATCGTAATTGATTAAATGTGCAATTGTTTCGGGTGGATAACTAGCATTTATCGCTACTACATTTAAATTTTTATTTTGTAATGCAATACGTAATACCATTCTTCCAATTCTACCCATACCATTAATTGCAATATTCGTTGACATTAAAAGCACCCCTTGATTTTTATGTGTTATACTTTATGGAATTAGTATAGCATATTATATGAATTTTGAAAGCGTTTTCCGTTGATTTATTTATCTTTTTTATAAAAAATAGTCATTACTTACATACATCAACGCGTACGTAAAGTAATGACTTATTTATAGTGTAATATTAATCTTCTTCTCCGTAATTCGGCTTTTCAATATAACCTTCTTCTTCTAACAATCTCTCAAGGTTTTGTTTTAATTCAAGTTTATCCCCTAAATTATCGATAACATGATCGGCCATTCGGCTTTTTTTATCAATAGAAATTTGGCTATAGACACGTGCTTTCGCATCTTCTAATGACAGATTATTACGTTGCATTAAACGATCCATTTGTATACTTTCAGAAGTGTATACAACCCACACTTCGTCTACTGTATTTTCCAATTCATTTTCAAATAATAATGGAATATCCATGATTACATTATATCCTTGTTTTAAATATTCTTGCTTTTCTTCTTCCATAATATCTCGCACGATAGGATGTATGATAGCATTTAATTCTAAGCGTTTTTCTGGATGGTTAAACACTAAATCACCCATATAACGACGATTCATCTCACCATTTTCATCAATTGCTTCATCACCAAAGACTTCTCGTACTTGAGCTAAACCTTTACTCCCCTTTTTAACAGCTTCCCTGGCTGCTTTATCAGCATCTACTACTTTAAAACCGAATACGGATAAGAGTTCTGATACTGTTGATTTTCCTGAGGCGATTCCACCTGTTAGACCAATAACTTTCGGCATAATTTCACTCTTTCTTTATTTTTGACATACTGGACAATAATGACTATTTCTTGTCGCGATGATTTTTGTTTCAATTTGACTTCCACACACTTTGCATACCGGCTGCTTATATACATTAAGATGCAATTGCATCTCACCAGTTTTTCCATCAGCATGACGATAATCTGAAATACTTGTACCGCCATGCTTAATACCTTCTTCTAGTACTTCTCTAACATAATAAAAAACCATTTCTTGTTGTTGGTGTGTTAAGTCTTTTACTTTTTTATCTGGTAAAACACCTGCACGAAACAACGCTTCACATGCGTAAATATTTCCGCAACCTGCGATTACTTTATGATCCAAAATCACTTGTTTGATTGGTTTATTCTTATTAGACTGTTGATGAATTCGATTTAAATAATACGTCAATGCTTCATTTGTAAAAGGTTCAGGCGCTATTTCTAAAAATGAAGGATAAGATGCTACAGACGCAACATTTCTAATTTCTCCAAAACGACGTATATCTGAATAAATTAACTTTTTGTCATTTGACAACTCAAAAATAACATGCCAATGCTTACGATAATTAGGTATCATAATATCTTCAAGTTCATCTACAATGAAAAAACCGCCCGCCATACCTAAATGACTAATTAATGTACGTTGTTCTCGTTTATTATCTAGCTGAAAAACGATATATTTACTTCTTCGTTCTACATTTGTAATGGTATAGCCTTCCGATAAAGTTTTAAAAGTATCTAATTCAATTCCTTTTATAATTGTTTCCTTGCCTTGAGCTTTACCTTCGATTACTTTATCCGAAAATATAACGTGTTCAATTTTTTGATTTATAACGTAGGGTTCAATTCCTCTTTTTACATGTTCTACTTCTGGTAATTCGGGCATACCATTAACCTCACTTTATTTTGCATCATACCAAGTTGCACCATAACTTGAGTCTACTTTTAATGGAACATCTAATTGCAATGCATTTTCCATTATCTCTTCTACAAATTCACTAAATGAATCTACTTCTGACTTAGGTACTTCAAAAATTAATTCATCGTGTACTTGTAATAATAGTTTAGCTTGATATGTTGTCTCTTTCATTTTTTGTGCAAATTTAACCATTGCCAGTTTAATGATATCTGCAGCACTGCCTTGTATTGGCGTATTCATAGCAGTACGTTCAGCAAAGCCGCGTAAATTAAAGTTACGACTCGTAATATCAGGAATATAGCGTCGACGATGTAGCAATGTTTCCACGTAACCTAAAGCTTTGGCATCTTTTACAATATCAGACATATATTGTTTCACACCTGGGAAACTAGCTAAATAATCATCAATGAATGCTTTTGCTTTTTTACGAGTAATACCTAAACTTTGACTTAAACCATAATCACTTATCCCATAAACAATTCCAAAGTTAACCGCTTTTGCTTGACGACGCATTAAACTATCGACTTGATCAGCCTCTACACCAAATACTTTCATAGCAGTTGCTGTATGAATATCATCGCCGTTGATAAATGCTTCTTTCATACTCTCATCTTGTGTAATGTGTGCTAATACACGCAATTCAATTTGAGAATAATCTGCTGATAATATAACGCTATCTTTTGAAGTTGGTTTAAAGGCTTTTCTTATTTTACGCCCTTCTTCAAGTCTAACCGGAATATTTTGTAAATTAGGATCTACAC
>NZ_JACYHC010000576.1:0-17206 GCF_017152085.1 Staphylococcus sp. EG-SA-2 | reverse complement strand
ATTAGTTAATATGGGGTACAAACGGGAATCCGTGGTATCGCATATTGGTGAATTCTCATTGCGAGGAGGTATTATCGATATCTTTCCGCTAATTGGGGAACCAATCAGAATTGAGCTATTTGATACCGAAATTGATTCTATTCGCGATTTTGATGTTGAAACGCAGCGTTCCAAAGATAATATTGAAGAAGTCGATATCACAACTGCAAGTGATTATATCATTACTGAAGAAGTGATTAGACATCTTAAAGAAGAGTTGAAAACTGCATATGAAAATACAAGACCCAAAATAGATAAATCAGTGCGCAATGATCTGAAAGAAACGTATGAAAGCTTTAAATTATTCGAAAGTACATACTTTGATCATCAAATACTACGTCGTTTAGTAGCGTTTATGTATGAAACACCTTCGACAATTATTGAGTATTTCCAAAAAGATGCAATCATTGCAGTTGATGAATTTAATCGTATTAAAGAAACTGAAGAAAGTTTAACAGTAGAGTCTGATTCGTTTATTAGCAATATTATTGAAAGTGGTAATGGATTTATAGGACAAAGTTTTATAAAATATGATGATTTTGAAACATTGATTGAAGGCTATCCTGTCACTTATTTTTCATTATTCGCTACAACAATGCCGATAAAACTAAATCATATTATTAAATTTTCATGTAAACCTGTCCAACAATTTTATGGGCAATATGACATTATGCGTTCTGAATTTCAACGATATGTCAATCAAAATTATCATATCGTGGTTTTGGTCGAAACTGAAACTAAAGTTGAACGTATGCAAGCGATGTTAAGTGAAATGCATATTCCATCAATAACAAAATTGCATCGCTCAATGTCATCGGGGCAAGCAGTGATTATTGAAGGCAGTTTATCTGAAGGATTTGAACTACCTGATATGGGATTAGTTGTCATTACTGAGCGTGAGCTTTTTAAATCAAAACAGAAAAAGCAACGAAAACGTACGAAAGCTATCTCAAATGCTGAAAAAATTAAGTCTTACCAAGATTTAAATGTGGGAGATTATATTGTTCATGTGCATCATGGTGTTGGTAGATATTTAGGTGTTGAGACGCTCGAAGTGGGGCAAACGCATCGTGATTATATTAAATTGCAATATAAAGGTACGGATCAACTATTTGTTCCAGTAGATCAAATGGATCAAGTTCAAAAATATGTAGCTTCGGAAGATAAGACGCCAAAATTAAATAAACTCGGTGGCAGTGAATGGAAAAAAACAAAAGCAAAAGTTCAACAAAGTGTTGAAGATATTGCTGAAGAGTTGATTGATTTATATAAAGAAAGAGAAATGGCAGAAGGTTATCAATATGGGGAAGACACAGCTGAGCAAACAACATTTGAATTAGATTTTCCATATGAACTTACGCCTGACCAAGCTAAATCTATCGATGAAATTAAAGATGACATGCAAAAATCGCGTCCAATGGATCGCTTGCTATGTGGTGATGTTGGTTATGGTAAAACTGAAGTTGCAGTGAGAGCAGCATTCAAAGCTGTAATGGAAGGAAAGCAAGTTGCATTTTTAGTTCCTACAACTATTTTAGCTCAGCAACATTATGAGACGTTAATTGAGCGTATGCAAGATTTTCCTGTTGAAATTCAATTAATGAGTCGTTTTAGAACGCCGAAAGAGATAAAACAAACTAAGGAAGGACTTAAAACTGGGTTTGTTGACATAGTTGTTGGTACACACAAATTACTTAGTAAAGATATACAGTATAAAGATTTAGGGCTGTTGATTGTAGATGAAGAACAACGATTTGGTGTACGCCATAAAGAGCGTATTAAAACATTAAAACATAATGTAGATGTACTAACATTGACTGCAACCCCAATACCTAGAACATTGCATATGAGTATGCTAGGTGTGCGCGATTTGTCAGTGATTGAAACGCCGCCAGAAAATCGTTTCCCAGTTCAAACATATGTATTAGAACAGAACATGAGTTTTATCAAAGAAGCTTTAGAAAGAGAACTATCCCGTGATGGCCAAGTGTTTTATCTTTATAATAAAGTGCAATCCATTTATGAAAAACGAGAACAACTCCAGATGTTAATGCCAGATGCTAACATTGCAGTTGCTCATGGACAAATGACAGAGCGCGATTTAGAAGAAACGATGTTAAGTTTTATCAATAATGAATATGATATTTTAGTAACGACGACGATTATTGAAACAGGTGTCGATGTCCCAAATGCAAATACTTTGATCATTGAAGATGCAGATCGCTTTGGATTGAGTCAGTTGTATCAATTAAGAGGTCGTGTTGGTCGTTCAAGTCGTATTGGTTATGCATACTTCTTACATCCAGCAAATAAGGTACTAACTGAGACTGCAGAAGATCGATTACAAGCGATTAAAGAATTTACGGAGTTAGGCTCAGGATTTAAGATTGCGATGCGTGATTTGAACATTCGTGGTGCTGGTAATTTGTTAGGTAAACAACAGCACGGCTTTATTGATACAGTTGGATTTGATTTGTACAGTCAAATGTTAGAAGAAGCTGTAAATGAAAAACGTGGTATTAAGGAACCAGAATCTGAGGTGCCAGAAGTCGAAGTTGATTTAAACTTGGATGCATATTTGCCAACAGAATATATTGCAAATGAACAAGCTAAAATTGAAATTTATAAAAAGCTACGAAAAACTGAAACATTTGATCAAATTATCGACATTAAAGATGAATTAATTGATCGTTTTAATGATTATCCTGTTGAAGTAGCACGTTTGCTTGATATAGTGGAAATAAAAGTACACGCATTACATTCAGGTATCACGTTGATTAAAGATAAAGGGAAAATAATTGATATTCATTTATCTGTAAAAGCCACTGAAAATATTGATGGCGAAGTGCTGTTCAAAGCAACACAACCTTTAGGTAGAACAATGAAGGTTGGTGTTCAAAATAATGCAATGACAATTACTTTAACGAAACAAAATCAATGGCTTGATAGTTTGAAGTTTTTAGTTAAGTGCATTGAAGAAAGCATGAGAATCAGTGATGAAGCATAAAGAAGCATTTAATGGCGTTGTCGTGTTAACTGCTGCATTAATTGTCATTAAAATTCTGAGTGCTGTATATCGAATTCCATATCAAAATATATTAGGTGATACAGGTTTGTATGCATATCAACAAGTGTATCCAATTGTAGCATTAGGAATGATATTATCGATGAATGCCATTCCTAGTGCAATTACACAAAATATAGGGAAGTATCATAGTGACGAAGCATATGCAAAAGCGGTCGCTTATATACAATTAGTTGGTATATTATTATTTATTGCTATTTTTGTGTTTGCGAACAATATTGCACATATGATGGGTGATAGCCATTTAACACCAATGATTCAAGCAGCAAGTTTAAGCTTTATATTTATAGGTATGCTTGGCGTGTTAAGAGGTTATTATCAATCTGCAAATAATATGACAGTTCCGGCTATTTCCCAGGTTATAGAACAAGTTATACGAGTAGGTATTATCATTGTTACTATTGTTATTTTTGTAGACAGAGGTTGGACGATATATGAAGCGGGAACAATTGCTATTTTAGCATCAACGATAGGTTTTTTAGGTTCTTCAATTTATTTAGTAGCGCACCGACCTTTTAAGTTTAAAATGGTAAATAACACTGCAAAGATTGTTTGGAAACAGTTCGCACTTTCGGTTTTGATTTTCGCTATCAGTCAATTAATCGTAATTTTATGGCAAGTGATTGATAGTGTTACTATTATTAAGTCACTTCAAGCGATACGCGTGCCATTCGATGTTGCCATAACTGAAAAAGGAGTCTATGACCGTGGTGCATCATTTATTCAGATGGGATTGATTGTAACTACAACATTTAGTTTTGCGCTCATTCCTCTGTTAAGTGACGCAATCAAAATGAATAATCAGGTACTTATGAATCGTTATGCAAATGCGTCATTAAAGATTACGATTTTAATAAGTACAGCAGCGGGAATAGGATTAATTAATTTATTGCCTTTAATGAACGGTGTGTTTTTTAAGACGAATGATTTAACCTTAACGTTAAGTGTTTATATGATTACGGTCATTTGTGTATCGTTAATTATGATGGATATGGCTTTATTACAAGCGCAACATGCTGTGAGACCTATTTTTGTTGGTATGACGGCAGGATTGGTTATTAAATTTATACTTAATATCATTTTGATTCGTTTAAGTGGCATTATTGGTGCGAGCATTAGTACTGTTGTATCATTAATTATATTCGGTACGATTATCCATATTGCTGTCACGAGAAAATACCACTTACATGCGATGAGACGATTTTTTATCAATGTTGTTTTAGGTATGGTATTTATGTCGATTGTTGTTCAATGCGTGTTAAACATAGTGACAACACACGGTAGATTCACTGGACTCATTGAATTATTATGTGCAGCAGTATTAGGTATCATTGCATTGTTTTTCTATATTTTTAGATTTAATGTTTTGACATATAAAGAGTTAACTTATTTACCATTTGGTTCAAAGTTGTATCAAATTAAGAAAGGAAGACGTTGATGGCACATACCATTACGATTGTTGGCTTAGGAAACTATGGCATTGATGATTTGCCGCTAGGGATATATAAATTTTTAAAGACACAAGATAAAGTTTATGCAAGAACGTTAGATCATCCAGTTATAGAATCATTGCAAGATGAATTAACATTTCAGAGTTTTGACCATGTTTATGAAGCACATGACCAATTTGAAGATGTCTATAACGATATTGTGGCGCAATTGGTTGAAGCTGCTAATGAAAAAGATATTGTCTATGCGGTTCCGGGTCATCCTAGAGTTGCTGAGACAACTACAGTGAAATTACTGGCTTTAGCAAAGGACAATACTGATATAGATGTGAAAGTTTTAGGTGGTAAAAGCTTTATTGATGATGTGTTTGAAGCAGTTAATGTAGATCCAAATGATGGCTTCACACTGTTAGATGCGACATCATTACAAGAAGTAACACTTAATGTTAGAACGCATACATTGATTACACAAGTTTATAGTGCAATGGTTGCTGCTAATTTGAAAATCACTTTAATGGAACGATATCCTGATGATTACCCTGTTCAAATTGTCACTGGTGCACGAAGCGATGGTGCGGATAACGTTGTGACATGCCCATTATATGAATTGGATCATGATGAAAATGCATTCAATAATTTGACGAGTGTATTCGTACCAAAAATCATAACATCGACATATTTGTATCATGACTTTGATTTTGCAACGGAAGTGATTGATACTTTAGTTGATGAAGATAAAGGTTGTCCATGGGATAAAGTGCAAACGCATGAAACGCTTAAGCGTTATTTACTTGAAGAAACATTTGAATTGTTCGAAGCTATTGACAATGAAGATGATTGGCATATGATTGAAGAACTAGGAGATATTTTATTACAAGTGTTATTGCATACTAGTATTGGTAAAAAAGAAGGGTATATCGACATTAAAGAAGTGATTACAAGTCTTAATGCTAAAATGATTCGTAGACACCCACACATATTTGGTGATGCCAATGCTGAAACTATCGATGACTTAAAAGAAATTTGGTCTAAGGCGAAAGATGCTGAAGGTAAACAGCCAAGAGTTAAATTTGAAAAAGTATTTGCAGAGCATTTTTTAAATTTATATGAGAAGACGAAGGATAAGTCATTTGATGAGGCCTCGTTAAAGCAGTGGCTAGAAAAAGGGGAGAGTAATACATGAGATTAGATAAATATTTAAAAGTATCACGGTTAATAAAGCGACGTACGCTAGCAAAAGAAGTAAGTGATCAAGGTAGAATTACAATAAATGGTAATGTTGCTAAAGCTGGATCGGATGTTAAAGTTGAAGATGTGCTGACGATTCGCTTTGGTCAAAAATTAGTAACAGTTAAAGTAACTGCATTAAATGAACATGCATCTAAAGATAACGCGAAGGGCATGTATGAAATCATTGAAGAGCGTCGACTTGAAGAAGCGTAAATTGGAGGTGACAAGCAATGAAAAATAAAGTAGAACATATAGAAAATCAGTACACGTCGCAAGAGAACAAGAAAAAACAACGTCAAAAAATGAAAATGCGTGTTGTTCGTAGGCGTATTACAGTATTTGCGGGCGTATTACTTGCGATAATTGTTGTTTTATCAATCTTGCTTGTTGTCCAAAAACATCGCAATGATATTGATGCACAGGAGCGAAAAGCGAAAGAAGCACAGTTTCAAAAGCAACAAAATGAAGAAATTGCGTTAAAAGAAAAGTTGAATAATCTGAATGACAAAGATTACATTGAAAAAATTGCGCGTGATGATTATTACTTAAGCAACAAAGGTGAAGTGATTTTTAGGTTGCCAGAAGACAAAGATTCGTCTAGCTCAAAATCTTCGAAAAAATAAATCCAAATTGATTCAAAATTATCCGAGTATAGACATTGTGAAAAAATCCAAACAAGGATATAATAAGGGAAAATCGAATCAAATCGGGAGGATTTATTTAACATATGTCAATCGAAGTTGGAAATAAGCTTAAAGGTAAAGTCACTGGTATTAAAAAGTTTGGTGCATTCGTAGAATTACCTGAAGGAAAAAGTGGTTTAGTTCACATTAGTGAAGTCGCAGATAATTATGTTGAAAACGTAGAAGAGCACCTTTCTGTTGGTGATGAAGTAGACGTGAAAGTATTATCTATTGCTGATGATGGAAAAATTAGTCTTTCAATTAAGAAAGCTAAAGACCGTCCACGTAGACAACATACGAGTAAACCAAGTCATCAAAAACCAGTGCAAAAAGCCGAAGATTTTGAAAAGAAATTAAGCAATTTCTTAAAAGATAGTGAAGATAAATTAACTTCAATCAAACGTCAAACAGAATCTAGACGCGGTGGCAAAGGTTCAAGACGTTAATTAAAATAAATAAAGACTGTTTCGATAAGGAATATATTTAGAATGATGCGTATCGAATAATCGATTGCAGCGTTAGACAATCTAAGACTGTTTCTTAAATAAGGAGCAGTCTCTTTTATTTGTAATGATATAACTAAGACTTATACCATTTTTGAAAATTGTAAAAGTGAGGTGATGTTATGCAGTTAAATAGTAATGGTTGGCATGTTGATGACCATATTGTTGTCGCTGTTTCTACAGGTATTGATAGTATGTGTTTATTGTATCAACTACTAAATGATTATAAAGATAGTTATAGAAAACTAACATGCTTACATGTCAATCATGGCGTTAGGTCAGCTTCAATTGAGGAAGCCAGATTTTTAGAAGCATACTGCGAACGTCATCACATTGATTTACATATCAAAAAGTTAGATTTGTCGCATAGTCTCGACCGAAATAACAGCATTCAGAATGAAGCTCGAATTAAACGTTACGAATGGTTTGATGAAATGATGAATGTATTAGAAGCGGATGTATTGCTAACGGCGCATCATTTGGACGATCAATTAGAAACTATTATGTATCGTATTTTTAATGGGAAATCAACGCGTAATAAACTAGGATTTGATGAGTTATCGAAGCGAAAAGGTTATCAGATTTATCGACCACTTTTAGCTGTCTCTAAAAAAGAAATAAAACAATTCCAAGAGAGATATCATATTCCATATTTTGAAGATGAATCTAATAAAGATAACAAATATGTTAGAAATGATATTCGTAATAGAATTATTCCAGCTATTGATGAAAATAATCAACTTAAAGCATCGCATTTATTAAAATTAAAACAATGGCATGATGAACAATATGATATTTTGCAATATTCAGCTAAACAATTTATTCAAGAATTTGTGAAGTTTGATGAACAGTCAAAATATTTAGAGGTTTCTAGACAAGCTTTTAATAACTTACCAAACTCATTAAAGATGGTTGTGTTGGACTGCCTATTATCAAAGTATTATGAGTTGTTTAATATTAGTGCTAAAACATACGAAGAGTGGTTTAAACAATTTAGTAGTAAGAAAGCACAATTCAGTATTAATCTCACGGATAAATGGATAATTCAAATCGCATATGGTAAATTAATAATAATGGCTAAAAATAATGGCGATACATATTTTAGAGTTCAAACAATTAAAAAGCCAGGTAATTATTTTTTTAACAAATATCGATTAGAGATACATTCTAATTTACCAAAATGTTTATTTCCGCTTACAGTGAGAACACGACAAAGTGGCGATACATTTAAACTGAATGGGCGCGATGGTTATAAGAAAGTGAATCGCCTGTTTATAGATTGTAAAGTGCCACAGTGGGTTCGGGATCAAATGCCAATCGTATTGGATAAACAACAGCGCATTATTGCGGTAGGAGATTTATATCAACAACAAACAATAAAAAAATGGATTATAATTAGTAAAAATGGAGATGAATAGCGTTATGCATAATGATTTGAAAGAAGTATTGTTAACTGAAGAAGATATTCAAAATATCTGTAAGGAATTGGGAGCACAATTAACAAAGGATTATCAAGGTAAACCATTAGTATGCGTGGGTATCTTAAAAGGCTCAGCAATGTTTATGTCAGATTTAATTAAACGAATTGATACCCATTTATCAATTGATTTCATGGATGTTTCTAGTTATCACGGAGGCACTGAGTCAACTGGTGAAGTTCAAATCATTAAAGATTTAGGTTCTTCTATTGAAAATAAAGACGTATTAATTATTGAAGATATCTTAGAGACTGGTACTACACTTAAGTCAATTACTGAATTATTACAATCTAGAAAAGTTAATTCATTAGAAATAGTTACTTTATTAGATAAACCAAACCGTCGTAAAGCGGACATTGAAGCTAAGTATGTAGGTAAAAAAATACCAGATGAATTTGTTGTTGGTTACGGTTTAGATTATCGTGAATTATACCGAAACTTACCATATATCGGTACGTTAAAACCTGAAGTGTATTCAAATTAATTTTTTAATCAATTTCAGTTATTATTACTATGCGTTTGAGAAATAATAGTGTAGACTCAAAAATATGAAAAATGTATTTCATATATATTTAATTTTAGACAAGACATATGTCTTGAAAAGTTGAAAAATATAGAGATTGATAAAACTAATACGGGTGTGAATGACATTGATGTTAAGCTCAATTACTAGCTTATAAAACATGTCATATGTTACAATTTTTGTTAGTTTTATTATGGGAAGTAGGAGGAAATGACGCATGCAGAAAGCTTTTCGCAATGTGCTAGTTATCGTAATAATAGGCGTTATTATTTTTGGTCTATTTTCATATTTAAACGGTAATGGAAATATGCCGAAACAGCTTACATATAATCAATTTACTGAGAAGTTGGAAAAAGGTGACCTTAAAACTTTAGAAATCCAACCACAACAAAATGTCTATATGGTAAGTGGTAAAACGAAAAATGATGAAGACTATTCATCAACTATTTTATATAACAACGAAAAAGAATTACAAAAAATTACTGATGCTGCTAAAAAGCAAAACGGTGTAAAATTAACGATTAAAGAAGAAGAAAAACAAAGTGTCTTTGTGAGTATACTTTCAACATTAATTCCAGTTGTAGTCATAGCGTTATTATTTATTTTCTTCCTAAGCCAAGCACAAGGTGGCGGTAGTGGCGGTCGTATGATGAACTTTGGTAAATCTAAAGCAAAAATGTACGATAATAATAAACGTCGTGTTCGTTTCTCTGATGTAGCAGGGGCAGATGAAGAAAAACAAGAATTAATTGAAATTGTTGATTTCTTGAAAGATAATAAAAAATTCAAAGAAATGGGATCTAGGATTCCTAAAGGTGTCTTACTTGTTGGACCTCCAGGTACTGGTAAAACATTACTTGCTAGAGCGGTTGCAGGTGAAGCTGGCGCACCATTCTTCTCTATTAGTGGTTCAGACTTTGTAGAGATGTTTGTTGGTGTTGGTGCGAGCCGTGTTCGTGACTTATTCGATAATGCTAAGAAAAACGCGCCTTGTATCATCTTTATCGATGAGATTGATGCTGTTGGTCGTCAACGTGGTGCAGGTGTTGGTGGCGGTCATGATGAACGTGAACAAACCCTAAACCAATTATTAGTTGAAATGGATGGTTTCGGTGAAAATGAAGGTATCATTATGATAGCTGCTACAAACCGTCCTGATATCCTTGACCCAGCCTTATTACGTCCAGGTCGTTTTGATAGACAAATTCAAGTTGGTCGTCCAGATGTGAAAGGCCGTGAAGCAATTCTTCATGTTCATGCTAAAAACAAACCACTTGATGAAACGGTTGATTTAAAAGCAATTTCACAACGTACACCTGGTTTCTCAGGTGCTGATTTAGAGAACTTATTAAATGAAGCATCTTTAATTGCTGTACGTGAAGGTAAAAAGAAAATTGACATGAGAGATATCGAAGAGGCAACGGATAGAGTTATAGCCGGACCTGCTAAGAAATCTCGAGTTATTTCTAAGAAAGAACGTAATATTGTTGCTCATCACGAAGCTGGTCATACAATTATCGGTATGGTACTTGATGAGGCAGAAGTAGTGCATAAAGTTACTATTGTTCCACGTGGACAAGCAGGTGGTTATGCAATGATGCTACCTAAACAAGATCGTTTCTTAATGACTGAACAAGAGTTATTAGATAAAATCTGTGGTTTACTTGGTGGACGTGTATCAGAAGATATTAACTTTAACGAAGTATCAACAGGTGCTTCAAATGACTTCGAACGTGCAACACAAATCGCACGCTCAATGGTTACGCAATATGGTATGAGTAAAAAATTAGGACCATTACAGTTCGGTCATAGCAATGGTCAAGTATTCTTAGGTAAAGATATGCAAGGTGAGCCTAATTATTCAAGCCAAATCGCATATGAAATTGATAAAGAAGTTCAACGAATCGTTAAAGAACAATACGAACGTTGTAAACAAATTTTATTAGAGCACAAAGAACAATTAATTTTAATTGCTGAAACATTATTAACAGAAGAAACATTAGTTGCTGAACAAATTCAATCATTATTCTACGAAGGTAAATTACCTGAAATTGATTATGATGCAGCTAAAGTTGTTAAAGATGAAGATTCTGAATTTAATGATGGTAAATTCGGTAAATCTTATGAAGAGATTCGTAAAGAGCAATTAGAAGATGGACAACGTGACGAAAGTGAAGATCGTAAAGAAGAAAAAGATATTGCTGAGGATAAAAAAGAAGCTGATAAATCTGATGAAAAAGATGAACCAGCACATCGACAAGCCCCAAATATCGAAAAACCTTACGATCCAAATCACCCAGACAATAAATAATCGATTATATTCAGTACCTCTTTCTATGATAAAGTTATAGAAAGAGGTACTTTTATCGTTTTTAAAAATACGTATTAGATTTTAAGTCATTGAATTGTTATAGCAGAAAATAATTGTAAAACAAGTTACTTCATTATTTAGAATGATGGGTGTAGAATAAGTACAATTGTTGCATTTTATGAAGTAAAGTAATTTTAAAATATAGAGTAATAGAGGAGATTGAAATAATGACACACGATTATATTGTTAAAGCATTAGCATTTGATGGGGAGATTAGGGCTTATGCTGCTTTGACAACTGAAACTGTTCAAGAAGCACAAACGAGACATTATACATGGCCGACAGCATCTGCTGCAATGGGAAGAACAATGACAGCAACAGCTATGATGGGCGCAATGTTGAAAGGTGATCAAAAATTAACTGTCACTGTAGATGGCCAAGGACCTATTGGACGAATTATTGCCGATGCAAATGCTAAAGGCGAGGTGCGTGCTTATGTAGACCATCCACAAACTCATTTTCCATTAAATGAGCAAGGTAAACTTGATGTAAGACGAGCAGTAGGGACAAATGGATCTATTATGGTTGTTAAAGACGTTGGAATGAAAGACTATTTCTCTGGAGCAAGTCCAATTGTTTCAGGAGAACTTGGTGAAGATTTTACTTATTATTATGCTACAAGTGAACAAACACCTTCATCGGTAGGTCTTGGTGTATTGGTAAATCCTGATAATACGATTAAAGCAGCAGGAGGATTTATCATTCAAGTTATGCCAGGTGCCAAAGATGAAACAATTTCAAAATTAGAAAAAGCAATTAGTGAAATGACACCAGTTTCTAAATTAATTGAACAAGGATTAACGCCAGAAGGATTACTAAACGAAATCTTAGGTGAAGACCATGTGCAAATTTTAGAGAAAATGCCTGTTCAATTTGAATGTAATTGTAGTCATGAGAAATTTTTAAATGCTATTAAAGGATTGGGCGAGGCTGAGATTCAAAATATGATTAAAGAAGATCATGGTGCTGAAGCAGTATGTCATTTCTGTGGAAATAAATATAAATATACTGAAGAAGAATTAAACGTGTTGCTAGAAAGTTTAGCGTAATTTAATTTAAATCAATACGCTAAAATGTTTATTTTTAGCGGTTTAGTGAAATGTAGAACTAAATAGTTGTATAATCCTTAGTGATTTTGTTTGCTTTCTAGAATTTATTTGATAAAATAATTCTATATCCGATAAATAAACTAAGATTTCAACAACTAACTAAAAAGGAGTGTTCTTAATGGCACAAAAACCAGTAGATAATATTACTCAAATTATTGGCGGTACACCGGTAGTCAAATTGAGAAATGTAGTAGATGACAATGCAGCAGATGTTTATGTAAAATTGGAATATCAAAATCCAGGTGGTTCTGTAAAGGATAGAATTGCTTTAGCAATGATTGAAAAAGCAGAGCGAGAAGGCAAAATTAAACCTGGCGACACAATTGTAGAACCAACAAGTGGTAATACAGGTATCGGTTTAGCATTTTTATGTGCTGCTAAAGGATATAAAGCAGTATTTACTATGCCCGAAACAATGAGCCAAGAGCGTCGTAATTTATTAAAAGCATACGGTGCGGAATTAGTTTTAACGCCTGGATCAGAAGCGATGAAAGGTGCAATTAAAAAAGCTAAAGAATTAAAAGAAGAACATGGTTACTTCGAGCCACAACAATTTGAAAACCCTGCGAACCCTGAAGTTCATGAGTTAACTACAGGTCCTGAGTTATTACAACAATTTGAAGGGAAAACTATCGATGCGTTCCTAGCTGGTGTTGGTACTGGTGGTACGTTATCTGGTGTAGGTAAAGTTCTGAAAAAAGAATATCCTAACATCGAAATTGTTGCTATAGAGCCTGAGGCTTCTCCAGTATTGAGCGGTGGTGAGCCAGGTCCACATAAATTACAAGGTTTAGGTGCTGGATTTATTCCAGGCACTTTGAATACAGAAATCTATGACAGTATTATTAAAGTAGGAAATGATACAGCGATGGAAATGTCTCGTCGAGTTGCTAAAGAGGAAGGTATTTTAGCAGGTATTTCATCAGGTGCTGCGATTTATGCTGCCATTCAAAAAGCAAAAGAATTAGGAAAAGGTAAAACAGTAGTAACAGTATTGCCGAGTAATGGTGAACGCTACTTATCAACACCTTTATATTCATTCGATGACTAATTAATGTCATTTAAAAGAGTGAGTTATCTTTTTGAGATAACTTGCTCTTTTTTTCTACCATGTATAATTTTAAAAATATGAGCGTTAAATTAAACATTTTTCTGATAAAAACATCCAGTGAATGATAAGATAATAAACGTACATATTAATAACTAGTAAATCGCAGGAGTAAATTTTATTAGAGTTAAACAATACATAATTAAAGGGTGGTTAACATGACTAAAACAAAAATTATGGGCATATTAAACGTCACACCTGATTCATTCTCAGATGGTGGAAAATTTAATAATGTTGAAACAGCTATAAATAGAGTGAAAGCCATGATAGATGAAGGTGCTGACATTATAGATGTTGGAGGTGTTTCAACGAGACCCGGTCATGAAATGGTTACATTAGAAGAAGAGCTGAACAGAGTATTACCTGTTGTTGAAGCTATTGTCGGTTTTGATGTAAAAATTTCAGTCGATACATTTCGAAGTGAGGTTGCTGAAGCATGTTTAAAATTAGGCGTTGATATGATTAATGATCAATGGGCGGGTCTGTATGATCATCGTATGTTCCAAATTGTAGCTAAATATGACACGGAAATTATTTTAATGCATAATGGAAATGGTAATCGTGATGAACCGGTTGTCGAAGAAATGTTAACATCTTTGTTAGCACAAGCACATCAAGCTAAAATAGCTGGTATACCTTCAAATAAAATTTGGCTAGATCCAGGTATAGGTTTCGCTAAAACTAGAAATGAAGAAGCCGAAGTTATGGCAAGACTGGATGAACTTGTTGCAACAGAATATCCAGTTTTATTAGCGACAAGCCGGAAACGTTTCACTAAAGAGATGATGGGTTATGATACAACACCGGTTGAAAGAGATGAAGTAACTGCAGCTACGACTGCATATGGTATTATGAAAGGCGTTAGAGCAGTACGCGTTCATAATGTCGAGTTGAATGCTAAATTAGCTAAAGGTATAGATTTTTTAAAGGAGAATGAAAATGCAAGACACAATCTTTCTTAAAGGTATGCGCTTTTATGGATATCATGGTGCTTTATCAGCTGAAAATGAAATAGGGCAAATTTTCAAAGTGGATGTAACTTTGAAAGTAGACTTAGCTGAAGCTGGGCGTACTGATAATGTTATTGATACAGTTCATTATGGTGAAGTGTTCGAAGAGGTTAAATCAATTATGGAAGGTAAGGCCGTTAATTTACTTGAGCATCTAGCTGAACGTATTGCAAATCGTATAAATTCACAATATAATCGTGTAATGGAAACAAAAGTGAGAATCACTAAAGAAAACCCACCGATTCCGGGTCATTATGATGGAGTAGGTATCGAAATAGTGAGGGAGAATAAATGATTCAAGCATACTTAGGATTAGGTAGTAATATTGGTGATAGAGAAAGCCAGTTAAACGATGCTATAAAGATTTTGAATGAATATGATGGTATTAGCGTATCTAATATTTCTCCGATTTATGAAACAGCACCAGTTGGGTATACTGAGCAACCTAACTTTTTAAATTTGTGTGTTGAAATTCAAACAACACTCACAGTATTACAACTGTTGGAATGTTGTTTGAAGACAGAAGAATGTTTACACCGTATTAGAAAGGAACGATGGGGTCCTAGAACTTTAGATGTGGATATTTTGTTGTATGGAGAAGAAATGATAGATTTACCAAAACTGTCGGTGCCACATCCGAGAATGAATGAACGTGCATTTGTTTTAATCCCATTAAATGATATAGCAGCAAATGTCGTAGAACCACGTTCGAAATTGAAAGTGAAAGATTTAGTTTTTGTCGATGACAGTGTAAAGAGATATAAATAATGTATTGTTGAGAACATTCATATTTATTGGGAATAGATGATTGATTATTGGAGATGTTTCCGCATTTTGATTATCTCTAAATGCATTTGATTACGAATTAGTATATGATGATTTAGTATGTGTTAGAATTAAGTTATTTCATAAAATCAAAGTAAGCAATATTTGATAAATTGCTGTAATTTATTTGGGCTTTTGTTGAAGTTTGTGGAAGATAATTTTTATACATTTACTTAGGGTTGTATTAATGATAATCGTATTTTAAATGAATAAGTAATTCATAAACGAAAACAGAAATTGCTTTATTACATTTACAAGCTCTTGTAAAATTAAAAAAGTGATAAAATTGATGTTATGAATATAAGAAAACATGCCACATCATAACTTTAAGGTGTAATGGTTAATGATAAAGTATTAGAAACATCGAAAGAGATGTATGTTGAGCAAAAATGTCTGATATTTTATAAAACTTTAAAGGAAAATGTTTGAGTGTACCAGTTGGAATACTAAAGGATTACAACAAGTTAAAGGAGAGAAAGTTATGTCAGAAGAAATGAATGACCAAATGTTGGTTCGACGTCAAAAATTACAAGAATTATATGATCTTGGTATAGACCCGTTTGGTTCTAAATTTGACCGTTCAGGTTTATCTAGTGATTTGAAAGAAGAGTGGGACCAGTATTCTAAAGAAGAATTGGTAGAAAAAGAAGCGGATAGTCATGTCGCTATAGCTGGACGATTAATGACTAAGCGTGGTAAAGGTAAAGCAGGATTTGCACACGTTCAGGACTTAGCTGGACAAATTCAAATTTACGTTCGTAAAGATCAAGTTGGCGATGACGAATTTGATTTATGGAAAAATGCTGATTTAGGCGATATCGTTGGTGTTGAAGGTGTAATGTTCAAAACAAATACTGGCGAATTATCGGTTAAAGCGAAGAAATTCACGCTACTAACTAAATCATTGCGACCATTACCGGATAAATTCCACGGTTTACAGGATATTGAACAGAGATATCGTCAAAGATATTTAGATTTAATTACGAACGAAGATAGCACTCGTACATTTATTAATCGTAGTAAAATCATTCAAGAAATGCGTAATTATTTAAATAATAAAGGTTTCTTGGAAGTAGAAACACCTATGATGCACCAAATTGCTGGTGGCGCAGCTGCTAGACCATTTGTAACACATCATAATGCATTAGATGCAACGTTATACATGCGTATTGCTATTGAGTTGCATTTAAAACGTTTAATTGTCGGTGGACTTGAAAAAGTATATGAAATTGGTAGAGTATTCCGTAATGAAGGTGTATCAACTAGACATAACCCTGAATTCACAATGATTGAATTATATGAAGCATATGCAGATTATCATGACATTATGGATTTAACAGAATCTATGGTGAGACATATTGCCAATGAAGTATTAGGTTCTGCAAAAGTACAATACAATGGGGAAACGATTGATTTAGAATCTGCTTGGACTCGTTTGCATATTGTTGATGCTGTAAAAGAAGCTACTGGTGTGGATTTTTATGAAGTTAAAAGTGATGAAGAAGCTAAAGCTTTAGCTAAAGAACATGGTATTGAAATTAAAGATACAATGAAATATGGTCATATTTTAAATGAATTCTTTGAGCAAAAAGTTGAAGAAACACTTATTCAGCCAACGTTTATCTATGGTCATCCGACTGAAATTTCACCTTTAGCGAAGAAAAATCCTGAAGATCCTAGATTTACTGATCGTTTCGAATTGTTCATTGTAGGTAGAGAGCATGCAAATGCATTTACTGAATTAAATGATCCTATTGATCAAAAAGGTCGTTTTGAAGCGCAACTTGTTGAAAA
>NZ_JACYHC010000575.1:0-2964 GCF_017152085.1 Staphylococcus sp. EG-SA-2 | reverse complement strand
ATTCATGAATTGTTCCAAGAAAGTTTTTCTACTAAAGGTGAAGGTCGTGGTTTAGGTCTATCAACTTTAAAAGAAATTGCTGATAATGCAGACAATGTCTTATTAGATACAATTATCGAAAATGGTTTCTTTATTCAAAAAGTTGAAATTATTAACAACTAGCCATAAGGATGTGAATGTATGAAAATTTTCATTTGCGAAGACGATCCAAAACAAAGAGAAAACATGGTTACCATTATTAAAAATTATATAATGATAGAAGAAAAGCCTATGGAAATTGCCCTCGCAACTGATAATCCTTATGAGGTGCTTGAGCAAGCTAAAAATATGAATGACATAGGCTGTTACTTTTTAGATATTCAACTTTCAACTGATATTAATGGTATCAAATTAGGCAGTGAAATTCGTAAGCATGACCCAGTTGGTAACATTATTTTCGTTACGAGTCACAGTGAACTTACCTATTTAACATTTGTCTACAAAGTTGCAGCGATGGATTTTATTTTTAAAGATGATCCAGCAGAATTAAGAACTCGAATTATAGATTGTTTAGAAACTGCACATACACGCTTACAATTGTTGTCTAAAGATAATAGCGTTGAAACGATTGAATTAAAACGTGGCAGTAATTCAGTGTATGTTCAATATGATGATATTATGTTTTTTGAATCATCAACAAAATCTCACAGACTCATTGCCCATTTAGATAACCGTCAAATTGAATTTTATGGTAATTTAAAAGAACTGAGTCAATTAGATGATCGTTTCTTTAGATGTCATAATAGCTTTGTCGTCAATCGCCATAATATTGAATCTATAGATTCGAAAGAGCGAATTGTCTATTTTAAAAATAAAGAACACTGCTATGCATCGGTGAGAAACGTTAAAAAAATATAATAAGATAATAAAGTCAGTTAACGGCGTATTCAATTGTAAATCTTGTTGGATTTTAACAAGATAACTAGCAAATGCACTGTATAGCTGGCTTTTTAATTGTTTAATAACAAAATTAAATATGACGCGTGAATTAAAAAATGATGTAACGTTTCTTTGTATACCTATTCCTATTACTACATAATTTATCAATTTCTATTTCACTCTACAATCCTATGGCGCAATTTTTAACAAAATATACTAAATTTGAAATTGACAGTTTCCATAAATAAAATGCTACAATTTCCTACCCCGTGAATCTTATTTTGTTTTAAAAAACAGTGTAGCACAAGATTCAACTTGTTTCCTACACTGTTTTATAAATGAATTATTTAAAATGCTTGTTCAACCTCTTGTAATGTTGGCAAACTATTAATGGCACCATACTTCGTTGTCACTATTGCAGCAACGCGATTGCTAAACGCTAAAATTTCCTCACCTTCATTTTCAAATAACTGAGTTAAATTTAACACATCGGTTGCTAAAATCCTGCTAATAACTGCACCAATAAAAGCATCCCCTGCCCCAGTTGTATCAACAGGTTTTACCTTATAGCCACTATGATAATGATTAATACCATTTTTCAAATATACGGCAGCACCATCTGCTCCCTTCGTATAAATGACTACAGTAACATTACCTGTAAATAATGATTGAATGGCTTCATTTTCATCATGAATACCTGTAATAAATTCTAATTCTTCATCTGAAACTTTTACAATATGCGCCAATGGCAAAAAGGTATGAATAGTTTGTCTTAAATCTTCAGCGTTATCCCATAATGGCAATCTTACATTAGGATCAAATACGACAGTACCATTTGCATTTAATGTTTTGGTAATCAATTGATAATGTGCATCTCTCATCGGACTATCGACCAAATCAACAGAACAAAAATGTACTACATCATTTTCATTCACATCAATATCATTCACAAAACTTGGTTCAAATAACATATCAGCAGAGGGCTTACGATAAAAAGAAAAATCTCGCTCGCCCGCTTCAGTCAAACTCACAAAAGCTAACGCAGTGTTTGCTTCATTCGTGCGATACACTTTTGATACATCTACACCAATACTTGATATCGTTTCAATAATGCTATCTCCAAATGCATCATTACCTAATTGTGTAATCATATACGCTTGTTGTCCTAACTTTTGAACTGTACAAGCTACATTGCATGGCGCGCCACCAATTTGCTTCGTAAATGTTTGAACATCTTTTAAATTCGCATTTGTAACATTTGGAATAAAATCAATTAACGCTTCTCCTATTGAAAATAGACGTCTCATTTATGTTCATCCTTTAAATCATATTTAGTAAATTGTAAATATACTTGCCCTGATTCTGTTGATGTTTTAATACCTAGTGCGTCTTCTGTCGGGAAAATTCGAGATGTCAAAACACGTTCCCCATCATTACAGAAAATTTCTATACTAGATGTATCAACAAAAATTTGTAATTGCTTTAATGGCGTGTCTAATATCGTACTACGCGTCGTACCTTCAACATTTGTCGGCAATAAACCACTGTCGCTGCGATCTAATGTTATTTTATTTTCACGCTTGTTATAAGCAATTAATGTTGAAGAAGTCTTAGATGTACGTAATTCAAAGTACACTTCGGTAGCATCATTATCCAAAATATCTATGATTAATTCATACTGTTTACCTTCATACGGATGTAATTTTCGAGTAAATTTATTTGCGTAGCCTAATGCTGTCTCTTTATTGTGACGTAATTTTTCCAACGCTGGATATGGACGTTGCTTAAGTTGACCATTTTCTACATTTAATACACGAGGAATTGTTAAGCAATGGGCCCATCCTTCATTATCAGTAGGATATTCGATTTCCGGTAACCCCATCCATCCAATTAGTACTCGTCGGCCTTTTTCATCTAAAAATGTTTGAGGTGCATAGAAATCAAAGCCATTATCAAGCTCGACAAAATTTTCATGTTCATATGTTAACTTTTCAATATCAAACTTTCCAAGTATATAACCACTTTGATAAATATTTTTGAACTGAT
>NZ_JACYHC010000574.1:0-2969 GCF_017152085.1 Staphylococcus sp. EG-SA-2 | reverse complement strand
GTACCTTCTGGATGATCATTTTTCGAATGAATAATCTGAAATGGCGTAATAGTTGTATCCATTTTGGCTGTCATAGGTGTCGTTAAAGGTTTCGTTTCACTCTTCTTACTATCTGTATTGTCGACATTTGCAATATCAGGAGAAAAGTTCCATACCATATATGTCAATACGACACTCATCAAGACGAGTAGCGCTAAAATGACAGATTTAATATGTTCCTTATTATTCATCCCAATCACCGTCTTCAATGACTTCACATGGAAGTGTGATAAAGATAGATGTACCTTGACCTTCTACACTGTTTGCCCAAATACGACCATTGTGCGCTTCCACAATCTCTTTCGAAATGGCTAGTCCTAATCCAGTACCACCCATTTTACGCGTACGCGCCTTATCTACACGATAGAATCGGTCGAATATCTTATCGACTTTATTGATAGGAATACCGATGCCATTATCTTTAATACGAATCGTCATTCGATTATAAAGTGGATTTTGTTTCACGTGGAACTCGACACGTTTATCGCCTCTAGAATATTTCATCGCATTTGTAATGACATTATCGAATACTTGCGTCATTTTATCAGGATCAAATTCTGTGAAAATCGTCTTTTTCGGAATATCTCGAATAAATGTTGTGTCTTTCGCAGACATTTCATGTCGATTAATAATTTTATTAATGAACATGTTAAAGTCGATAATTTCTTTGTTGATTTGATCAGACTCATTATCCATTTTAGATAACTGTAGCAAGTCATTGACCAGTCGAATCATTCGTTCTGTTTCTTCACGGGTAACAGATAAAAATTGTGGCGCAAGTTCCTCATCTTTCCATGCACCTTCTTCAAGTGCTTCAATGTAACTATTCATAGAAGTTAAAGGTGTACGTAACTCATGTGATACATTGGCAACAAATTCACGACGCTCACGTTCAACTTGTTGTTGTTCAGTAACGTCATGTAACACAGCGATATAACCAGTTACAAATCCTGTTTCCTGCACAATCGTACTAAAGTTAACACGTGCGATTAGACCTTCTTCTTCATTTAAATCTAATAAGAAACTATCATTATTCTCTTGAATTTCTTCAAGTTTAAATTCATCTTCAAGACTTAATACACTTAACATGTAATATCCAATGATGTCTTCTTTCGCCATACCAAGCATCTTGAGTGCCATATCATTGACGATACGAATACGTCCACGGCGGTCTGTTGCAATAATACCATCACTCATATGGGTGATAACTGAGTCCAGTCTACGTTTCTCACTTTCAGTATTAGCCTGCGCTTCTTGTACACGTTTAGACAAGTTATTAAATGCTAAAGCTAATTCGCCAATTTCATCATTACCATAAATCTTCACACGTTGCGTATAGTTACCTCTGGACATTTCGACCGTCTGGTTACGCATATCGGTGATTGGTTTGGTAATCGTTCGCGCTATAAAGAATCCTAGGATGACTGTGATTAATAATGAAATAGCTGTACCAACAATGAATATTTGATTTATATTATTTAATTGGTTATAAACGTCATTAATTTTTGATTCGATATAAATATTACCAATTACCTTTTTATCGACTTTAACTGGGATATTATATACCCAGACACGGTCCTTACCACCGCCATAATCTTTTAAAATTAAATGATCGTTTGATTGTCCTAGTGATAGTGCTTTTTGGACAGAACTATCATTCGCTTTTTGATTGATTAGACTACGGTTAGACTGCTTCGTCGTCGCAATAATAATTTGGTCTTTATCTATAAAACGAATTTCTCCAATTTCTTGACGGTTGGCATACTCACTTAATAAATTTTGAATATCTTTTTGTGCATTTACGGAGCCCTTTTCGTCATATACTTTTTCAATACTAATTTCTAATTGTTTAGCGTACTGCGTAATATTCTTCTTAAAATTATCAAGCAGCTCTTTTTCAAGATTATTTGTAAAATACAGCCCGATAATTTGCATACCAATGATAATCAGTAATACATAAACAATTACAAGTTTAGTATGAAGGGATTGTAGTTGTTTTAGCCACTTCATTCGTTTCGACCTCTACTCATGTTGTTGGAGGAAATATCCAACGCCTCTACGCGTCACAATATATTCAGGATGTGACGGATCATCTTCAATCTTTTCACGTAAACGACGAATCGTTACATCGACCGTACGTACATCGCCAAAGTAATCATAGCCCCATACTGTTTGTAATAAATGTTCACGTGTCATTACTTGTCCCATATGTTTTGATAAATAATGGAACAATTCAAATTCACGATGTGTTAATTCAATATCTTCGCCACGTTTTTTAATAGAATATGCGTCTGGATAAATCACAATATCTTTAATTGTGATTTCATTCGTTACATTTCCAGTGTCTTGTGCTGGTTGTGAGTAATGACGACGTAAGTTCGCTTTCACACGTGCGATTAATTCACGCGTACTAAACGGTTTCGTTACATAGTCATCTGCACCTAGTTCTAAACCAAGCACTTTATCAATTTCTGAATCTTTAGCAGTAAGCATTATTATTGGCATTTCGTATTTTTTGCGCACTTCACGACATACTTCCATACCATCACGACCAGGTAACATGATATCTAGTAATACGATATCTGGTTCTTCTTCATAAATTAAGTCGACTGCATCATTACCATCGTATGCACAGTACACATCGTATCCTTCTTTTTTTAAGTTAAATTCTAAAATATCAGCAATCGGTTTTTCATCATCAACTACAACAACTTTTCTAGCCATTTGCATAAACCTCTTTTCTTAAATCATTAATATTATTTTATCATTTTTTGTTCTTTATCGTTTATGTTTGTGTAAAAAATCACAGGATGTCGCTTACTATTTTTGTTATTGTGCGCATTTTCCGTCTTATAACGTATAGTAACCTATTATATAATTTACCATTTATAAGCTATTAATTCTATTTTCCAATATAAACTTATATATTA
>NZ_JACYHC010000573.1:0-2974 GCF_017152085.1 Staphylococcus sp. EG-SA-2 | reverse complement strand
AGAAAGCAAGAATGGAAATTAGAAGAATATAAAGAAGACTTAAAAAAGTCTTATGAAAAGCAGTTAGATAAACTAAGTGACTGATAATTTGGAGGAGATTAAATGACTCTAATAGAACCAGATATGAACTTAAGAATGCCAGATATAAGTACTACAGTAGAAACACTTAATCTCATATCTAAAATGGAAGCGCAAAAAGAAAACATTCGTTCAGTTATTGCACCTGAACATAAGCATAAATATAAAGATATTGAAAACGGATTAAAAGGTGAAGAAAAAGTATTGATTGAACAAATGGCGCAGCATTGCGAAGCTTTTAAAGCTAATTTTAAAGGTGCAGCTCAAGGAGACTGGGTTAAAAGTGCAATGTCTGAGATAGACAGTATTAAAGATGATTTGAAAAAAATTAATAGCTAAACTACATATCATACTACTAAATAAAGCGACCAATGTTCAGTATATTCACAACTGACACTAGGCCGCTTCTTTTTAATTTATTTTATTTCCATGTAAAGTAACGCTCTCTTAATCGAAATACCACACTCACAATTGTAAAAACACAACTTAAATTACTGTCCCGCATTAAACATATCTACATTCCAAACAGCAACAACAAAATCCTCAAGTACCAAAAGCTATGACCACTTTATCAAAATCAACGCAAGTTAACCTCTCCCGAACTACCCGCTATAGATCATCATCACCTTACAAACCATAAAGCGCTGCAGTTAAGTATTGAATAGCATAGCCAATTGAAATGAAAATAGCAATCGTTATAATGGCACTACCAATTGTATATAAAGTATGTTTCGTAGATAAACCTTCCGTCTTAGAACCAAAAACACTTAGTAGAATAAATGCAATGCCAATGACATATAAAACTAAAATGACAAATAACATGTTTATACACCTCGATTCTCTTTAGTGAGATATATCTTTGTCTCCATTATAAAGTAAAGTGCTCAATAATTTAATTAAGTATACTATTTTTTTATTATCGAAGATTGCGAAAGAGGAAACGCTCCTATATAATGTAAAACGGAATTATTCCTATTTACAAATAAATTGAAGTGAGGGTATATATATGGCTAAAATTCCAGTTACGGTATTAAGTGGTTATTTAGGCTCGGGGAAAACAACATTGTTAAATCATATTTTACAAAATCGTGAAGGTCGACGTATTGCGGTAATTGTAAATGATATGAGTGAAGTTAATATCGATAAAGATCTTGTCGCAGATGGTGGGGGACTATCGCGTACAGATGAAAAATTAGTCGAACTCTCTAATGGTTGTATCTGTTGTACACTTAGAGATGATTTATTAAAAGAAGTTGAGCGTTTAGTGAAAAAAGGTGGCATCGATCAAATTGTTATTGAGTCAACAGGGATTTCAGAGCCAGTACCTGTTGCACAAACTTTCTCATATATTGATGATGAACTTGGCATTGATCTTACAGCGATTTGCCGTTTAGATACAATGGTTACAGTTGTTGATGCTAACCGCTTCGTACATGACATCAACTCAGAAGATTTATTGATGGATCGTGATCAAAGCGTTGATGAAACAGATGAACGTTCGATTGCTGATTTATTAATTGACCAAGTTGAATTTTGTGATGTATTGATTATTAATAAAATTGATTTAATTAGTGAAGAAGAACTTGCAAAGTTAGAAAAAGTGTTAAGCGCATTGCAACCTATTGCTAAAATTATTAAGACAACAAATTCTGAAGTAGATTTAAAAGAAGTCTTAAATACGCAGCGTTTTGATTTTGAAAAAGCGAGCGAGTCAGCAGGATGGATCAAAGAACTTGAGTCGGGTGGTCATGCATCGCATACGCCTGAAACAGAAGAATATGGCATATCATCATTTGTATATAAACGTCGTCTACCTTTCCATGCTAAAAGGTTCAATGATTGGTTAGAAAGCATGTCAAATAATGTCGTTCGATCAAAAGGTATCGTATGGTTAGCACAATACAATCATGTAGCATGTTTATTATCTCAAGCAGGGTCATCTTGCAATATTCACCCAGTTACATATTGGGTGGCTAGTATGTCTGAAGCGCAACAAACACAAATATTAGCAGAACGTCAAGATGTCGCAGCTGAATGGGATCCAGAATATGGCGATCGTCATACACAATTTGTCATTATTGGTACAGAATTAGATGAAGAAAAATTAACAAAAGAACTCGATGCATGCTTAGTCAATGCGCAAGAAATTGATGCAGATTGGCAACAATTTGAAGATCCATATCAATGGCAAATTAGACCAGCACGATAAGTTGAATGAAGTATAATCATTTTTGAATTGTGGCTTAATTGTTTGCAATTTATGACAATTAATAAAAAGTTAAGATGTTCTTAGGAACTTTTTGTTTTCAATCTATCTAAAGTGTGATAGTTTTGATAAAGCAGAAATTTGCATTTTATCCATAGGGCTAGGACATGTATGTGTCTTAGTCCTTTTTATATTTGCGTTGATGAAAAATGATAAAACCATCGTACCAACTGTTAATTGAAAGTACAATTATTGTTTAACGGTCATAAAAATGAGTGAAGTAATTGCAGCTATCAATGTACTATTACTGCTTACAGTCACACGAGTGTTTCAGACTAAACGTGCAACGAAATTCTGCACGCGGCCAATATATCTTGCGCCAGATCAAGAAGATCATTAAGATTTCGCACGCCAAATCATGAATGTCTTAGACTTCGAGTATCAAACATAAAACACGCCACAAAAATATAACGCGTCAGACTACAAAGATCACGAATATTCCTTACGTACCACCAAGAACATCCTATACAAAAAATACCAAGACCATTTATTTGCAACAAACAAACAAGACTCACCTCACATCAATAAATCAACACAAAGCAAAGCCACCATCCCTATTGGTATAGTGGCCTGAGAATTTTAAGTATTCAATTCGCTTAAATTATTTTGCGAAAATGTCGATAATTGCTT
>NZ_JACYHC010000572.1:0-2978 GCF_017152085.1 Staphylococcus sp. EG-SA-2 | reverse complement strand
AATGTATCATAACTTGATGATAGAACAGGTAAATCATGTTCATTCGCAAAATTAATAACTTTATTAGATGGCTTAAATCCACCAGTAATTAATATAGCCGTACCTCTTTTTAAAGCTTCAATCTGCACATCTTCACGATTTCCGACAATCAATAATGTCTTTGGACCAATATATTTTAAAATATCTTTGAGTTCCATTGCTCCAATTGCAAATTTAGATACCATCTTAGTGATACCTTTATTGCCACCTAACACTTGGCCATCAATAATATTGACAATTTCATTAAAAGTTAAATGTTCAATTTCATTACGATTACGTTTTTCGATTCGAACCGTACCAACACGATCTATCGTTGCGACCATGCCCATTTTATCAGCATCTTTAATTGCACGATATGCTGTCCCTTCAGATACGTTTAAAAATTTAGCGATTTTACGCACCGAAATTTTAGAGCCTATAGATAACGATTCAATATAATCTAAAATTTGTTCATGTTTTGTCATTCTTTACCTCTTCTTTTCGAACAGTATTAACTACATTATAACTTTATTTTGGATAAAAAGCATTGAAGTGAAATGAAATAATGATCGTTTCACCTATTTTATTTTTTGAAAATATACAACAAACACAAAGATCACAAAATCTTTAATTTTAAATGGAAAAATCCATTATTATTTATTAGAATGTAAGTGAGGAGGGATGTACTAATGTATAAAAATATATTACTTGGTGTAGACACTCAGTTAAAAAATGAAAAAGCACTAAAAGAAGTGTCTAAATTAGCTGGCGAAGGTACAGTCGTAACAGTTTTAAACGCAATCAGCGAACAAGATGCTCAAGCATCAATTAAAGCAGGTGTTCATTTAAACAAACTTACTGAAGAACGAAGCAAGCGATTGGAAAAAACACGCAAAGCTTTAGAAGATTATGGTATTGATTATGACCAAATAATTGTTCGTGGTAATGCAAAAGAAGAACTATTAAAACATGCTAATAGCGGTAAATACGAAATTGTTGTTTTAAGTAACCGTAAAGCAGAAGACAAAAAGAAATTTGTACTTGGAAGTGTCAGCCACAAAGTAGCAAAACGTGCGACTATCCCTGTATTAATCGTTAAATAAAATTTTTATCCAGAATCACAAATAATCTTTCAATCATGATGCAGTCTCAAACGACTGAGTAAACACAAGAAATGATTATGACTGTGGTTCTGGATTTTTTATATCGTAGTAAATTTATAATCAATGTCTAATTGTATAAAACTAAAATTACGAGAGTAGGTCAGAAATGATAAAGAACCACTGATGTCCCCCGTCCACGTCGTAACTGAATCAGTAGAATATAAAAACACCCACTAAAAATATGCAGACGATAACTTCCACATAGATTAGCGAGGTGTTTTTTAGTGTAAAATCTATATTCTATTTAAAACTGAACAGATTCACCTGGTTTTAAAATTTGCACGTCCCCTACATTAACAGCATCTTTAAATTGTTGTGGATCTTGTTCGATTAATGGGAATGTATCATAATGAATCGGTACAGAAATTTTTGGTTTAATAAATTCATTAATAGCATAACTTGCATCATCAATACCCATCGTAAAATTATCTCCAATTGGTACAAAACATACATCAACTGGATGACGTTTCGCAATAAGTGACATGTCACTAAACAGACCTGTATCACCAGTATGATAAATTGTTTTTCCTTCAACTTCAAACACGATACCCATTGGCATACCTAAATAAACTGGAATACCATTTTCATGTGTAAAACTTGAACTATGAAATGCTTGAACAAATTTAACGCTTCCGAAATCAAAGTTTGCTTTACCACCAATATTCATACCATGAACATTTTCAACACCGTGATATGAAGAAAGATAGTCAGCCATTTCTGCACTTCCAATTACTGTTGCTCCTGTTTTCTTTGCTAGTTCCACAACATCACCAAAATGATCAAAATGACCGTGCGTTAAAACGATATAGTCTACCTGCACTGTTTCAATATTCAAATCACACTTAGGGTTATTTGAAATAAACGGATCTACGATAACCTTTTTGTTGTTCCCTTCTAAATAAATCGTTGATTGACCATGAAATGATAACTTCATTTGAGCATCCTCCTATCAATTGCTATATAAATTTAGTACCCTTTTGCCACTTAATTATAACAAATTCTCAAATTTTAAAAATTGAAAATCTAGTTAATGTATTAGCTCGATTTTGAAATCTAATAATAATTGGCATAAAATGGAAGTAATATTATGTTGAGGAGTGTTTATGAAATGACAAAAATATCAAAAATAATAGACGAACTGAACAATCAACAAGCTGATGCAGCATGGATTACAACACCGTTGAATGTATATTATTTTACTGGATACCGTAGCGAACCCCATGAAAGATTATTTGCATTATTGATTAAGAAAGATGGTAAACAAGTACTATTTTGTCCAAAAATGGAAGTCGAAGAAGTCAAAGCATCACCTTTCACAGGTGAAATCGTTGGATATTTAGACACTGAAAATCCTTTTTCACTTTATCCTCAAACAATCAATAAATTACTAATTGAAAGCGAGCACTTAACAGTAGCACGCCAAAAACAATTAATCTCTGGTTTCAATGTCAATTCATTCGGAGATGTTGATTTAACAATCAAACAATTAAGAAATATTAAATCCGAAGATGAAATTAGCAAAATACGTAAAGCTGCTGAGTTAGCAGATAAGTGTATCGAAATAGGTGTTTCTTATTTAAAAGAAGGTGTGACTGAACGTGAAGTAGTCAACCATATTGAGCAAACTATCAAACAATATGGCGTCAATGAAATGAGTTTTGATACGATGGTTTTATTTGGAGATCATGCCGCATCACCTCATGGCACACCAGGAGATCGCAGATTAAAAAGCAATGAATATGTACTATTTGATTTAGGTGTAATTTATGAGCATTATTGTAGCGATATGACACGTAC
>NZ_JACYHC010000571.1:0-2980 GCF_017152085.1 Staphylococcus sp. EG-SA-2 | reverse complement strand
AGAAAGCAAGAATGGAAATTAGAAGAATATAAAGAAGACTTAAAAAAGTCTTATGAAAAGCAGTTAGATAAACTAAGTGACTGATAATTTGGAGGAGATTAAATGACTCTAATAGAACCAGATATGACCTTAAGAATGCCAGATATAAGTACTACAGTAGAAACACTTAATCTCATATCTAAAATGAATGCTCAAAAAGAAAACATTCGTTCAGTTGTTGCACCTGAACATAAGCATAAATATAAAGATATTGAAAATGGATTAAAAGGTGAAGAAAAAGTATTAATTGAACAAATGGCGCATCATTGCGAGGCTTTTAAAGCTAATTTTAAAGGCGCGGCTCAAGGAGATTGGGTTAAAAGTGCCATGTCTGAGATAGACAGCATTAAGGATGACCTGAAAAAAATTAATAGCTAAACTACATATCGTACTACTAAATAAAGCGACCAATGTTCAGTGTATTCACAACTGACACTAGGCCGCTTCTTTTTATTTTATTCCCATGTGAAGTAATTCGAACTGAATCGAAATATCACACTTACAATTGTAAAAACACAACTTAAATTACTGTCCCGCATTAAACATATCCAAATTCCAAACAGCAACAACAAAATCCTCAAGTACCAAAAGCTATGACCTCTTTATCAAAATCAACGCAAGTCAAACTCTCTCGAACTATCCGCCATAAATCATCCTCACCTTACAAACCATAAAGCGCTGCAGTTAAGTATTGAATGGCATAGCCAATTGAAATGAAAATAGCAATCGTTATAATAGCACTGCCAATGGTATATAAAGTATGTTTCGTAGATAATCCTTCAGTCTTTGAACCAAAAACACTGAGTAGAATAAATGTAATACCAATGATATATAAAACTAAAATGACAAATAGCATGTTTATACACCTCGATTCTCTCTCGTGAGATATATCTTTGTCTCCATTATAAAGTAAAGTGCTCAATAATTTAATTAAGTATACTATTTTTTTATTATCGAAGATTGCGAAAGAGGAAATGCTCCTATATAATGTAAAACGGAATTATTCCTATTTGCAAACGAACGAAACAAATAAATTGAAGTGAGGGTATATATATGGCTAAAATTCCAGTTACGGTATTAAGTGGTTATTTAGGCTCGGGGAAAACAACGTTGTTAAATCATATTTTACAAAATCGAGAAGGTCGACGTATTGCGGTAATTGTAAATGATATGAGTGAAGTCAATATCGATAAAGATCTTGTCGCAGATGGTGGGGGACTATCGCGCACAGACGAAAAATTAGTCGAACTTTCTAATGGTTGTATCTGTTGTACACTTAGAGACGATTTATTAAAAGAAGTTGAGCGTTTAGTGAAAAAAGGTGGCATCGATCAAATTGTTATTGAGTCAACAGGGATTTCAGAGCCAGTACCTGTTGCACAAACTTTCTCATATATTGATGATGAACTTGGCATTGATCTTACAGCGATTTGCCGTTTAGATACAATGGTTACAGTTGTGGATGCTAACCGCTTCGTACATGACATCAACTCAGAAGATTTATTGATGGATCGTGATCAAAGCGTTGATGAAACAGATGAGCGTTCGATTGCTGATTTATTAATTGACCAAGTTGAATTTTGTGATGTATTGATTATTAATAAAATTGATTTAATTAGTGAAGAAGAACTTGCGAAGTTAGAAAAAGTGTTAAGTGCATTGCAACCTACTGCTAAAATTATTAAGACAATAAATTCTGAAGTGGATTTAAAAGAAGTCTTAAATACGCAGCGTTTTGATTTTGAAAAAGCGAGCGAGTCAGCAGGATGGATCAAAGAACTTGAGTCTGGTGGGCATGCATCGCATACACCTGAAACAGAAGAATATGGTATATCATCGTTTGTATATAAACGTCGACTTCCTTTCCATGCTAAAAGGTTCAATGATTGGTTAGAAACCATGCCAAATAATGTCGTTCGATCAAAAGGTATCGTATGGCTAGCACAATACAATCACGTAGCATGTTTATTATCTCAAGCAGGGTCATCTTGCAATATTCATCCAGTTACATATTGGGTGGCTAGTATGTCTGAAGCACAACAAACGCAAATATTAGCAGAACGCCAAGACGTCGCAGCTGAATGGGATCCAGAATATGGCGATCGTCATACACAATTTGTCATTATTGGTACCGACTTAGATGAAGAAAAATTAACAAAAGAACTCGATGCATGCTTAGTCAATGCGCAAGAAATTGATGCAGATTGGCAACAATTTGAAGATCCATATCAATGGCAAATTAGACCAGCACGATAAGTTGAATGAAGTATAATCATTTTTAAATTGTGGCTTAATTGTTTGCAATTTATGACAATTAATAAAAAGTTAAGATGTTCTTAGGATCTTTTTGTTTTCAATCTATCTAAAGTGTGATAGTTTTGATAAAGCAGAAATTTGCATTTTATCCATAGGGCTAGGACATGTATATGTCTTAGTCCTTTTTATGTTTGCTTTGATGAAAAATGGCAAAACCATCGTACCAACTGTTAATTGAAGGTACAATCATTGTTTAACAGTCATAAAAATGAGTGAAGTAAATGCAGCTATCAATGTACTATTAACACTTACGGTCACACGAGTGTTTCAGTCTAAACGTGCAACGCAATTCTGCACGTGGCCAATATATCTTGGGATAGATTATGAAAATCATTAAGATTTCGTATGCCAAATCATGAATGTCTCAGACCTCGAGTATCAAACATAAAACACGCCACAAAAATATAACGCGTCAGACTACAAAGATCACGAATATTCCGTACGTCCCACCAAGAACATCCTATACAAAAAACCAAGACCATTTATTTGCAACAAACTAACAAGACTCACCTCACATCAATAAATCAACACAAAGCAAAGCCACCATCCCTATTGGTATAGTGGCCTGAGAATTTTAAGTATTCAATTCGCTTAAATTATTTTGCGAAAATGTCGATAATTGCTT
>NZ_JACYHC010000570.1:0-2981 GCF_017152085.1 Staphylococcus sp. EG-SA-2 | reverse complement strand
TCTGCTGAACAAAGTGCGCAAGCTTTTCAACAAGCAGCACAAAGACAACAAGGGCAACAAGGTGGCAACGGCAATTATTTAGAACAAATTGGTCGTAACCTTACGCAAGAAGCACGTGACGGTTTATTAGATCCAGTCATTGGTCGTGATAAAGAAATTCAAGAAACTGCTGAAGTCTTAAGTAGACGAACTAAAAACAATCCTATATTAGTTGGAGAAGCTGGTGTTGGTAAAACTGCGATTGTTGAAGGTTTAGCACAGGCAATCGTTGAAGGAAATGTACCAGCAGCAATCAAAGACAAAGAAATTATTTCTGTAGATATTTCATCATTAGAAGCTGGAACGCAATATCGTGGTGCTTTTGAAGAAAATATTCAAAAATTAATCGAAGGTGTTAAATCTTCACAAAATGCCGTACTATTCTTTGATGAAATCCATCAAATTATCGGTTCAGGTGCCACAGGAAGTGATTCAGGTAGCAAAGGGTTATCTGATATTTTGAAACCTGCATTAAGTCGTGGTGAGATTTCTATTATTGGTGCAACAACACAAGATGAATATCGAAACAATATTCTTAAAGATGCTGCATTAACGCGCAGATTTAATGAAGTGCTTGTTAATGAACCAAGCGCTAAAGATACTGTTGAAATTTTAAAAGGTATTCGCGAAAAATTCGAAGAACACCATCAAGTAAAATTACCAGATGACGTATTAAAAGCATGTGTTGACTTATCAATTCAATATATTCCACAACGATTATTACCAGATAAAGCAATCGATGTGTTAGATATTACAGCAGCACATTTATCTGCGCAAAGTCCAGCTGTCGATAAAGTTGAAACTGAAAAACGAATTTCTGAATTAGAAAATGATAAACGTAAAGCAGTAAGTGCTGAAGAATATAAAAAAGCTGACGACATTCAAAATGAAATCAAATCATTACAAGATAAATTAGAAAACAGTAATGGTGAACATACTGCTGTTGCTACAGTTCATGATATTTCAGATACTATTCAACGATTAACTGGCATTCCAGTTTCTCAAATGGATGATAACGATATTGAACGTTTAAAAAATATTTCTAATCGTTTAAGAAGTAAAATCATAGGTCAAGATCAAGCTGTAGAAATGGTTTCACGTGCAATTCGCCGTAATCGCGCTGGGTTTGATGACGGCAACCGTCCAATTGGTAGTTTCTTATTTGTCGGCCCTACTGGTGTTGGTAAAACAGAGCTTGCTAAACAATTAGCAATTGATCTATTTGGTAATAAAGATGCACTTATTCGACTTGATATGAGTGAATATAGTGACACAACAGCTGTTTCAAAAATGATTGGTACAACTGCTGGTTATGTCGGTTATGATGACAATTCAAATACGTTAACTGAAAAAGTACGCCGTAATCCATACTCAGTCATTCTATTTGATGAAATCGAAAAAGCAAATCCACAAATTTTAACATTGTTATTACAAGTAATGGATGATGGTAATTTGACTGATGGTCAAGGTAATGTCATCAACTTTAAAAATACAATTATTATTTGTACATCAAATGCTGGCTTTGGCAATGGCAATGACGCTGAAGAAAAAGATATTATGCACGAAATGAAAAAATTCTTCCGCCCTGAATTCCTTAACCGCTTCAACGGCATCGTTGAATTCTTACATTTAGATAAAGATGCATTGCAAGATATCGTCAACTTATTATTAGACGATGTACAAGTTACATTAGATAAAAAAGGTATTACGATGGACGTTTCTCAAGATGCGAAAGATTGGTTAATTGAAGAAGGCTATGATGAAGAATTAGGTGCACGTCCATTAAGACGTATTGTTGAACAGCAAGTACGTGACAAAATTACAGATTATTATCTAGATCATACAGACGTTAAACATGTGGATATAGATGTTGAGGATAACGAATTAGTCGTAAAAGGTAAATAACGACACTTTAACATATCGCGCATCAAAAATGAGCATCAGGTCGCCCTTGCCTGTGCTCATTTTTTTAATTATTTCCCTGGAAAATGATTCGCTGTGTGCTGTTCTGTTCCACAACAATCACGATTAATGTCACATGTACCACATTTTCCTTGTTTCGAACGCTTGAAAAATTTTACTAGTGTATATAAGGCATATCCGAAAATTGCTAAAAAAATTAAAATGTTAATAATGACTGACACTTTAACCACTCCTTAAACAAATAAATGTCCGACTTGATAAAAAATGAATGTTAAGACATATGCAGTGACTAGAGGATAGGCAACTGCAAGTGCCGTCCATTTCCATGAATAAGTCTCTTTACGGATTGCTGCCACTGTAGAAACACAAGGAATATACAATAGTATAAATATCATAAATGCATACGCAGATAGCGGTGTGAATTGATTTTGAATCACATTAACAAGGCCTGCATCACCTGATGAATAGATAATCGCCATCGAACTTACGATAACTTCTTTTGCTAAAAATCCTGGCACTAACGTAGCACCTGCTTGCCATGTTCCAAATCCGAGCGGTTGCACTAACATACCAAAGAAACTACCAACCATATGTAAAAAACTTTGATTGATATTCACATTGATACCATGTGGTCCTACATAACTTAATAGCCAAATGACTACTGAGCCGCCAAAAATAAATGTACCTGCTTTACGAACAAAGCCCTTAGCCTTTTCCCAAGTACTACGCCACAACGTTTTAATGGAAGGCACACGGTATGTTGGCAATTCCACAATAAAGATTGCATTATCATTTTTTAAAATCGTCTTAGTAAGTACTGTACTGACTAAAAATGCCATAATAATACCTAAAACATACAGGCTTAATACTACTAAAGATTGATTCTCTTTGAAAAAGATACCTACGAACAACGCATACACTGGCAGTCTAGCAGAGCATGACATGAATGGTGCAATTAATATCGTTGTTAAACGCTCTTTTTCATTTTCAATACTGCGCGCAGCCATAATACTCGGTAC
>NZ_JACYHC010000569.1:0-2995 GCF_017152085.1 Staphylococcus sp. EG-SA-2 | reverse complement strand
TATTTAGATAAACAATTTGAGGGTCATGGGATTATGACACAAGCAGTTGAGGCATTGATAAAGTATTGTTTCGAAGAGCTTGACTTAAACCGAATTGAGATTAGTGCCGCAGTTAATAATGAAAAAAGCCGAGCTATTCCTGAAAGGCTGGGATTTACTAGAGAAGGTATGTTACGTGACAATGAATTACTAAATGGTATTTATTCATCGAGTTACATCTATAGTTTATTAAAATCAGAATACGACCAAAAATGACAAATTAGACTTACAAAAGAGTGATGACATTTAAAATGGCATCGCTCTTTTATTTAATTTTTGAAAATAAAAGGTTGTTGACAGTATTATTTTATAACAATATAATGATTTTGATAATTATTATCAACTAGATAATGTTCATGGGAGGATGCCTTAAAATCATCATTTTAAGAGCCACGTATTATCTTGGCATTTAGGGAGTGTGAGATAGTACGAATGAGGGCATGTCTATGGGGATAATAGAATTTCTATAATGAGGTGTCAAAATGAAAAAGTTAACAACGCTATTATTAGCATCAACGTTATTAATTGCTGCATGTGGGAACGACGATAGTAAGAAGGATGATTCAAAGACATCGAAAAAAGATGATGGTGTTAAAGCAGAATTAAAACAAGCAACAAAAGCATATGATAAATATACTGATGAACAGTTAAATGAATTTTTAAAAGGTACAGAAAAATTTGTTAAAGCGATTGAAAATAATGATATGGCCCAAGCAAAAGCGTTATATCCAAAAGTTCGTATGTATTATGAACGCTCTGAACCAGTTGCAGAAGCATTTGGAGATTTAGATCCTAAAATTGATGCACGTCTTGCAGATATGAAAGAAGAGAAAAAAGAAAAAGAATGGTCAGGATATCATAAGATTGAAAAAGCATTATACGAAGATAAGAAAATTGATGATGTGACTAAAAAAGATGCACAACAATTATTGAAAGATGCAAAAGAATTGCATGCCAAAGCTGATACATTAGATATCACACCAAAATTAATGTTACAAGGTTCTGTTGACCTATTAAATGAAGTTGCAACTTCTAAAATCACAGGTGAAGAAGAAATTTATTCACATACAGATTTATATGATTTTAAAGCGAACGTTGAAGGCGCACAAAAAATTTATGACTTATTTAAACCTATTTTAGAGAAAAAAGATAAAAAATTAAGTGATGATATTCAAATGAACTTCGATAAAGTGAATCAATTATTGGATAAATATAAAGATAACAACGGCGGTTATGAGTCATTTGAAAAAGTATCGAAGAAAGACCGTAAAGCATTTGCGGATGCTGTTAATGCATTAGGAGAGCCACTAAGTAAAATGGCTGTGATTACTGAATGACAAATTATGAACAAGTTAACGATAGTACGCAATTTTCAAGACGTACATTTTTGAAAATGTTAGGTATTGGCGGTGCCGGTGTTGCAATTGGCGCAAGTGGTGTTGGTAGCATGTGGTCTTTCAAATCAATGTTCAATACACCAGAAGATCCGGAAAAAGATGCGTATGAATTTTATGGTAAAGTGCAACCAGGCATTACCACACCCACGCAAAAAACATGCAATTTCGTTGCGTTAGATTTGAAGTCAAAAGATAGAGATGCAATTAAGGCAATGTTTAAAAAGTGGACGGTTATGGCTGATCGTATGATGGATGGTGATACAGTTGGCAAGACGAGTAACAATCCTTTAATGCCACCAGTAGATACCGGTGAATCGATAGGATTAGGTGCAAGCAAGTTAACGATTACCTTTGGGATTAGTAAGTCTTTGATGAAGAAAATTGGGTTATCTAGTAAAATTCCCGATGCCTTTAAAGATTTACCGCATTTTCCGAATGATCAGTTAATAGACGATTACAGCGATGGTGATATTATGATTCAAGCATGCTCAAATGATTCGCAAGTATCCTTTCATGCGGTTCATAATTTAGTTCGTCCATTTCGAGATATTGTTAAGGTACGTTGGGCGCAATCTGGTTTTATCTCTGCTAAAGGTAAGGAAACACCTAGAAATTTAATGGCATTTAAAGATGGAACAATTAATCCTAGAAAGAGTAATCAACTTAAAGATTATGTGTTTATTGATGACGGATGGGCGAAACATGGAACTTATTGTGTTGTCAGACGTATTCAAATACACATTGAAACGTGGGATCGTACTGCACTGGAAGAACAAGAGGCTACATTTGGTCGGAAACGACATAGTGGTGCGCCGTTAACAGGTGGGAAAGAGTTTGATGAAATTGACTTAAAAGCGAAAGATAGTCATGGCGAGTATATTATTGATAAAGATGCCCATACGAGACTAGCGAAAGAAGCAAATACGTCAATTTTACGTAGAGCCTTTAATTATGTTGATGGTACGGATGACCGCACAGGTAACTTCGAAACAGGCTTGTTGTTCATTGCTTTTCAAAAAGCGACAAAACAATTTATCGATATACAAAATAATTTAGGTAGTAATGATAAATTAAATGAATATATTACACATAGAGGTTCTGCTTCATTTTTAGTATTACCAGGTGTTAGTAAGGGAGGATACCTTGGTGAAACATTATTTGACTAAATTTGTAGCAATGCTAATAACTGCTGCTATGGTGTGTAGCTTTGGGTTACTGAAAAGTCAGGCAGCAGAACAACAAAGTATTAGTGATGTATATAGTGTGATAACGGATGCGAAATCTGCACTTTCTAATAATTCGATATCGAATGACAATAAGCAGAAAGCAATTGAGCAAGTGGTAAGTGCAGTTAAGAAATTATCGCTTGAAGATAATAGTGAAGGTAATGCTGTCAAATCAGATGTGAGAAAGCTTGAAGATGCAAAAGCGAATGATAATCAAAAAGATACACTTTCGCAATTAACGAAGTCATTAATTGCTTATGAAGAGAAATTGGCTAGTAAAGATGCGGGTTCTAAAATTAAACTATTGCAACAGCAAGTCGATGCCAAAGATGC
>NZ_JACYHC010000568.1:0-2998 GCF_017152085.1 Staphylococcus sp. EG-SA-2 | reverse complement strand
GCAATTAAACCGCCGATAACACCAGCTAGGCCGATGCCCCCAACAGTACTAATCATTAGATAACTAATCGCTCGTCTTAAATGTTCTCCTTTAAATTGATTATTTAAAACGCCAACTGTTGAAGGTAACAAGATAGCTGCTGATAGACCTTGTAAAATTCTACCGATGATGAGCAGTGCAGTGATGTCCGATATAATTAATAGAAGAGATGCAAACATACTGATTATGAGACCCATGTATGTCATTCTCAGTTGTCCTATTTTATCAGCAATATCACCTGCAGCCACCATGAAGATACCTGTGGCGAAGGAAGTTAAACTAATAGATAAATTTAACACGGCAGGAGAGGTTTGATACGTTTGACCAACGAGAGGTCCTATATTAATAAATGATTGTGCAAACAACCAATATGTTAATGCAGACAACATAATCGCAATAATAATATTACTGCGTGGTGAAGATTGTGTGTTATTCACAGATGTCACTCCTTGTAAAAATTAAATATAGAAAGTCATGAGATGAAGTGAACGGATGTATAGATGATCGTTCACTCACACATAAGTCATGATTTCCTTACATATCATACCACAGTTATTGAGAATGAATATCAATTAATTGCTTGTATGATTGATTTTTTATAGTATGTTTAAGTGAAACAGCTTTATTTGAAAGTGATTAAAGTAAATGAAGGTACAGAGGAGTGAGAACAATGTGCACAGGATTCACAATACAAACTTTAAATAATCAAGTACTTCTTGGACGCACGATGGATTATGATTATCCATTAGATGGTTCGCCAGCAGTGACGCCTAGAAATTATCGTTGGACATCTCGCACTGGCACGACAGGCCAAACGCAATATGGCTTTATTGGTACAGGAACAGATATGGAAGGTTTTATTTATGGTGATGGTGTTAATGAACATGGCGTTGCTATTTCGACACAATATTTCCGAGGTTATAGTTCATATGGCTCAACACACAAAGCGGACGCGATGAATATTACGCAAAATGAAATTGTGACATGGATTTTGGGATATACAACAAGCATTGAAGATATGAAACAACAAGCATCCCAAATACATGTTGTAGCGGTATATTTAAATGACATCGGTGAAGTTCCGCCATTGCATTATCATGTTTCCGATGCAACTGGACATTCAGTCGAAGTTTCATTTAAAGAGGGGGAAGTGGTTATAAAAGATAACCCTATTGGTGTCTTAACAAATCATCCAGACTTAGATTGGCATTATAGTAATTTAAGACAATATATCAATATTTCTCCTTATCCAGCAACAGCAAAGTTATTGGAAGGTGTAACGATTGAACCTTTAGGCAATGAAGCAGGTACATTTGGATTGCCAGGTGGATTTACTTCAACTGAGCGCTTTGTGAGAATGGCATTTATGAAAGCAAACATTGCTCAAAACAATGATAAAGAAATGGATTTAATGAATGCATTTTATTTATTAGATGCGGTAAATATACCGATTGGAATTGTACGTCCGCATGATGCTGACAATCACTATACGATGTATCAGACCGTAATAAATTTAACTACAAGAACGTTATATATTAAGTATTATGGCAGCAATGAATTAGTAGCATTAAAGCTCACAGATGATTTAATTAATAGAAAAGATATGACGATTTTTAAGCCTGAGAAGCATATCACTATTAGAAAGTTGAATGACAATCAATAGCGATTGATAATGGAATTTGGTTGATATGATTTGATGGATGATTACTATCATACATTAGCGTTGAATCGCGAACATGGACGAACGATTAGTTGTTAGTTTTGAAAATTTATAAAAGGTTAAACGAATGCAGTGAGAGATGTCATTTTAATATCAATGTATGGCTATTTTGTAATGACAATGTAATGAGTTTAGTAAAACATTTCGGGAATATTAAATAGTTGGAAAATGAGAATTAAATCCTTTACTCAGTTGTCTAATTCTTTTAGTATGTGCAGTACAGTTTAATTGAAAACTAACTTTAACTTTAATGGAGGATGTTTTATACATGAAAAAATTAACAGCAGCAGCGATTGCAACGATGGGCTTCGCTACATTTACAATGGCGCATCAAGCAGATGCAGCAGAAACGACAAACACCCAACAAGCACATACACTAATGTCAACACAATCACAAGACGTATCTTATGGTACTTATTATACAATTGATTCTAATGGGGATTATCATCACACACCTGATGGTAACTGGAATCAAGCAATGTTTGATAATAAAGAATATAGCTATACATTCGTAGATGCTCAAGGACATACGCATTATTTTTATAACTGTTATCCAAAAAATGCAAATGCCAATGGAAGCGGCCAAACATATGTGAATCCAGCAACAGCAGGAGATAACAATGACTACACAGCGAGTCAAAGCCAACAGCATATTAATCAATATGGTTATCAATCAAATGTAGGTCCAGACGCGAGCTATTATTCACATAGTAACAACAACCAAGCGTATAACAGCCATGATGGTAATGGAAAGGTCAATTATCCTAATGGCACATCTAATCAAAATGGTGGATCAGCAAGTAAAGCGACAGCTAGTGGTCATGCGAAAGACGCAAGCTGGTTAACAAGTCGTAAACAACTACAACCATATGGACAATATCACGGTGGTGGTGCGCATTACGGTGTCGACTATGCAATGCCTGAAAATTCACCAGTTTACTCATTAACTGATGGTACAGTAGTACAAGCAGGTTGGAGTAACTATGGTGGCGGCAATCAAGTAACTATTAAAGAAGCGAACAGTAATAACTACCAATGGTATATGCATAATAATCGTTTAACTGTTTCAGCTGGTGATAAAGTCAAAGCTGGTGACCAAATTGCATATTCAGGTAGTACGGGTAATTCAACAGCGCCTCACGTACACTTCCAACGTATGTCTGGTGGCATCGGTAATCAATATGCAGTAGACCCAACGTCATACTTGCAAAGTAGATAATACAGTAAATCCCAAGTTAC
>NZ_JACYHC010000567.1:0-3002 GCF_017152085.1 Staphylococcus sp. EG-SA-2 | reverse complement strand
AAGTCACAGTATCTTCAGTTATTTGGGTAACATTAGCATTAAATTCCATGTCAATTTTTTCATGATTTACTAATGCTGTGAAATTTGGAAGTATCCACGGTTTAATTGAAGGCGAATAATCTCCACCACGATATAGAACCGTCACGTTAGCACCAGCTTTTTCCAACTCCAAAGCAGCATCGATAGCCGAATTCTTACCACCAATAATAACAACATCTTGATCAAAATACGGATGTGCCTCTTTAAAATAATGGAACACTTTAGGTAAATCCGCTCCTTCAACTTCTAATGTATTATGCTGACCATAATAGCCTGTCGCGATTGTTAAAAATCGACATTCATAAACATCTTTCGTCGTAGTAATAGTAAATTTATTATTCATTTTTTTAACAGTTAATACTTCTTCAAATGCATTTACTTTTAATTGATGATGTTTTACAACTTCTCGGTAATAAACTAGCGCTTGATTACGTCTTGGTTTACTTTCTTCAACGATAAACGGTACGTCCCCAATACTTAATTTATCACTTGATGAGAAAAATGTTTGGTGAGTAGGATAATTATAGATTGATTCAACGACATTCCCCTTTTCAATAATTAAGGTATCAATACCTTTTCTTTTTTGTTCAATAGCCGCACTTAATCCGCATGGCCCTCCACCAATTATGATACTTTCAACTTTTTGCATTGTTTCGGCCTCCTTTAATCCCAAACTATTATAACAGTTCAGTGATTGATGCGCTAAGTCTGTGCTTGAAGATTTATGATATATTTTTGACAATTTGTTTAATGTGCATAGAGAATTGTTAGCTACGGAGTTGAATAACACTACAATTTAATATGTTGATTTATTTTTTATTCTCCCTCGTTAAATTTGTTGATTGTGGTGTTTTATCTTTTTGATGACTATTTAAAAAGTTTAATTGATATGCCAATATTCGAGACAAGACCTTGTTAAATAACAAACTTTGAAAAATGAAAAAACCGCTACATACTTATAAGCGCAATTTAAGTTCTCCAAAATATTTAGAGATACTTATAATATGCACGTTTGTATATAGCAGTTCAGTTACAATTTATATAGTTATATTATGGAATAACGATTTGTTGACCGTTTCTAATATTGTTACCACTTAAACCATTGGCACGTCTAATTTTTTCAACATTTTCCGGTGAACCTGAACCGTAGTATTGAATTGCGATACGGTATAAGTTTTCTTGACCATTCACTGTATGTCTTTGGCCACCACCTTGACGTTGTTGTTGCTGTTGTTGATTTTGATTAGCTTGTTGTTGATTTTGATTATTTTGTGCTTGATTGTTCGCTTGATTAGCGTTGTTTTGATCATTATCAGATTCATCTTTAGTCGCTTTGTCTTGATCCTCTTTTGATTTATCACTGTCTGTAGATTTTGATTTATCTTTAGAAGCGTCTTTAGATGTGTCTTTGTCTTTACTTTCATCAGCATTATTTTTATTTGTATTCGCGATTTTATTTTCTTTTGTACCATTATTATGATTGTTTAATGCCATGCCTCCAAATATCGCTAATGCACCGATAATTAGTACAGCTGCAATTAATGGTAACAATACTTTGGCCATGCCACCTTTTTTACGTTCTTTATCTCTGTCATGATTGTCATGTTCATCATGGTTTTGGCTTGCATTATTAGAGGCATGTGGTTTTGAAGCGGCAGAAGCACTTTTACTTGCTGCGCCTCCAGCCAAACCTGCTGTTCCAGCACCGATCGCTGCACCTTTTTTGCCATTATGATGATCTTTAGACTTATCTTGAGACGCTTTATCCTCAGTCGAGTTATTCGACTTGTCAGAATTACTTTTGTTTTGAGCGTCATTTGAATGTTTCTTAGCTTTAGAAACACCCATTGCACCAGCTGCACCTGCAACACCCGCTGTTCCAGCACCAATTGCTGCGCCTTTTTTACCACTATGATGATCTTTAGATTCATCTTTGTCTTGCTTAACAGTTACATCATCATGTTTATCTTTTGATGTATTTGCTTGGTTAGCACCTGTTGCAAAATATGGTTTAGGTTGCTGAGATTGTTCAGCTTTACTCTTATCAGAAACTGTTGAATGCTCAGTGTTATTTTCTGCATCTTTAATAGTCTCGTGTTTATCATTGTCTTCGATTGGTTCTGGATGTGATTTATCCATTGCAAAAGCATTCTTATTATAATATTCCTCTTCATGTTGAGGTGTACTGTCTTGATGGCTAGGTTCTTGACTTTCAGTACTGTGTGATGATTCGACTTGACGATCATCTATTGTGCCAGCCTCATTTTGAACATTGTCTTCAGATGTTTGTGATTCATTGTGAACTTGTTTATTATGATTCGTTGCTAAATCACGGCGTCTTTTTCTTCTTTGGGCATTTCTTGGCGGAAACTGTTGCTCCGTATTCTCTATTGTATCCTGATGTTCTAATTCTGATTGGTCTTTTTCAACATCTTCCGTATGGTCTTGATGTGAATTTGTGTCTATCGATTGACGATTTTTTTCAAAGTCATCTTTAAAATTATTAGACATAGCCATCTTCCTTTCTATTCTATTACAATGATTTTACATAAAATATACCCACATGACATATGTTTATGTATATTTTTCAAAATTATTTCAATCATTTTTCAATTGTGTATACACTAATTATAGCTTGTCAATTTTCTTTTAGTAAAGTAATACTATCTGAGAAATAAATTTTGCAACTTTTCATCAAATCCAATACTTCTAATTACCTTCTTCTTATTTAAAATTACGATATCAGTTATATTAGAATCATTGTCACAACATCGATCTTGTGCCGGTGGATATTCACCGAAAAATTCTAATAAATACTTCCGTCTACATTGATCCAATTTGCAATAGCCAATCATGCGAAAGAATCCTAATTGCTTTCGTTTAAATGATTGCTTAAATATCTGTTTCAAGGCGCCGATACTATAGAATGAATGCAACGTTGTCAAAACGTCTTGTTTATCGGG
>NZ_JACYHC010000566.1:0-3004 GCF_017152085.1 Staphylococcus sp. EG-SA-2 | reverse complement strand
GGCCCCGCCAACTTGCACATTTTTGTATGCTGACTTTTCGCCAGCTTCTGTGTTGGGCCCCACCCCAACTTGCATTGTCTGTTGAAATTGGTGATCCAATTTCTCTATGTTGGGGCCCCGCCAACTTGCATTGTCTGTTGGAATTGGTGATCCTATTTCTCTCTGTTGTGGCCCCACCCCAACTTGCATTGTTTGTAGAATTTCTTTTCGAAATTCTCTGTGTTGGGGCCCCACGAGTATTGAAAAAACTTGTTATAAGCTTATTTTCATTTAGTCAACTACTACCAATATAGCACTAGAACTGGAAATGATAATTTAATAATGTACACTTTTGATTATTTAAACATGTACATATTTTAAAAAATAGAAGAGCAAAGTAAATAATTGATATAGTTATTTTGAGAGTAATCCTAGGAACTATTGTATTTATATTTGTCTCCCCTACTTTTAAATGTCATTCATTATACATAAGCATTTTGATATAGAATTTATCACATATGCAAATTGAAAACAGGTTAAGACCATTTTTTGTCTCAACCTGTTTTATTTATTATCTATTTATAATTTCATCAATTTCTTTGTATATTTTTTCTAATGCAACTTTAGCATCAGCCATTGATACGAAATCATTTTTCTTAAGTGCCGCTTTAGCTCTATATTCATTCATCATAATCGTACGTTTATAATATGGATTTAAGCTTCCTGCAGCTAATGCATATACATTCGATTTGTTAAGTAAAGTTCTTAATTCTTCTGCTATGCGTTTATCATGAAACTGACTTTCAGTTAAATATTTGTCCAGACTACTTGCATCTGCTTTATTCCCTTCTATAGTTGCTATCCCAGTTGATGATAAAAGTAATGCTAATGTTCCTGTTAATATATATTTTTTAAATTTCATTGTAAACTCTCCTTAAAATTGATACTTAACGATTATATAGTCAATTTTAGGAAAGTTACATTAACCTGGCATTAAATAGCATAGTCGTTTTATTAATAAAAAATAATATAATATTAAATTATTTTGAACTTAAAATAATGACAGAAGTATTATCTCACTAATCCTTGTTTTAATACATTATCAATTCGCTCTTGTAAGACCATTTTCTTCACTTTGTATTCAAACGAAACTAAGTTGACTGCCTTTTGTGCTTTTCTGTGTGCACTGACAGTATGTGTTTTTTCAAATTCTCTCACAAGATTTTGAGCTTGAATCAATTTTTGTTCTTTTTTAATAGTTGCATCAGTTTTTGCTGCTGGTTTATTAAATTGTGGACGTGCACCATATTCGAATGTACCATCGTTAAATTCTAAAATATTATAGTCATGTTTGAATTTAATATATTTAGGTGTTGAGTTAAATTTTGGTCTAGATTGATATTTAAAAGTACCATCATTGTACTCTACGATATTGTGATTAATACTCACTGGTTTCTTTTCTCTTGGACCGTATCCTTCGCTCGCATCTGCTGTTGACGCAATTGTAGTTGTAGTAATACCTATTGCCGCTATTGTTAATAAAGATTTTGCTATCAATTTATTTTTCATGTTAATTATCCTCCAAATTATTATCTTACATTTATTAAGTTATCCTATTTATACAACTTTTGAAATTAACTAATTATTAATTAACTATAAACACTTTATAATATAGACAAAATATAGTTATCTATCTTGTGACTCATCAGCACTTATACACTAGTCAAAAAATTCACGCCTCTACTTTTTCGAATTTCAAAAATAAAACCACACAACAAAAAAAGACACCATTTGAATGTTGGTGTCTGATGGTATAATTTCATAGATTTTATTTGTAACTTCTCATTCTATAGTTAAATATTGTGACCCAGCTAATGATTAACGTTGGTAGAATTACTAAATTCAAATTAGACACGTCAAAAAAGACAGATTGGAAATTGTCGATATTAATATCATTAATGTCCATTTTTTCATTTACTGCTTGATAGATCGCAAAGTAAACTAAGAACCATTGAATTAAATGCTCTAAAACGACAACCTCTGTCAAATCGACATTCTTTTTTCTAAAAAGTAATCTAACTATAAATAATTGGAATATACTTGAAATCAAGATCAATATAATACCCATTAAGAAAAAACTACCAAAATCAATTGTGATAAATTGAATAATACCATAAATAATTACGGCAGATATTGCCAGTGAAATATATCCTATAAAGATAAATACCACACCCATAAAGAGTGTCTTTAAGAACAGAAAAGGCTTCTTTCTATTTGTAACCAAATAGCTCAATATACAAAGTAGTAATAGAATTGTTAAAATTTTAATTATCATCGTTTGACCTCAATATATTTATTTATATCTTTATTATTGACCACGAAAAATAACAATCACTTAAGTGATTGCCAATAATACTCATTGCCTACTCTATAGTAATCTTGGCACGTGATTTTACACTATTTTATCTATTTAAAAATGTAAGTGTTGAATTATGCTTACTTCGAAAATGCATAATTCAACTAAATAGTATAATTTTTAACTTATATATTAATCATAACATATCAACCATAATTAGAATATATCTCTTATTTCTTTATAAGTAAAATTATACATATTAATTACTTCTCTACTATGAATCATTTCTTTGTTTTATAAAAAATATATATCAAAAAAGCTATATGTATAACAATTTGGAGTGTTTGTCTACCCAACATTGCAAACAAAATGCAAAGAAATATATATCGTTTTAACAATAAAAATTATCCAATCATAGTTGAGTGACGTTTACTACTATTATTATACTATCAACAAATTCAATAATACCTCAAATAAAAATAATACCATCAAATTCATCATTATTCTTTTTCGATTGCATTAAACCTTATTAATTTGCACTTAATTTTAATTAATGAAGTGTTAACTGGTAAATGCATGAAACCGTTTGTAAAATAGCAGTGTACTCGCATTAGTAAGTACAAATTTATTTTACAGGGAGAACTTATTATGAAAAAAAATATCACAAAA
>NZ_JACYHC010000565.1:0-17618 GCF_017152085.1 Staphylococcus sp. EG-SA-2 | reverse complement strand
TAAGTTTGAAATAACGATATTTAGGAACTGGAAGTGATTTTTTATGAAAGCGAGCTGGCAATTTAATTATATTTTCGTGGGGAATCTCTGACAGAAGTTGTTTCGGTGGTGTTGCTGTCATATAAATCGTTGCATGTTCAACTTTAGAAGATGACTTCAATGCTTGTTGTAAACTTTTATCCATTGATAAAGGAAAGGCATCGACTTCATCAATAAAAATAGTATCAAAGTGCTGTTTGAATCGGTAAAGTTGATGTACTGTGCATACAACAAAATGCCCTTCAAATTGTTGACTTGATTGCTGGTGTAGTATGTCTATATCTTCATTAAGAAATGCGTCTTTAATACGTTTACTAATTTCTACAACAACATCTACACGCGGTGACACAATAGCTATATTATCTCCCTGTCGTCTTGCATATTGAATGCCTTGAAACATCATTTCTGTCTTACCTGCACCTGTTACGGCATATAACAAAATCGTTTGTCTCATTCTAATGGCTCGAACAATATGTTCTGAGGCATAAGACTGCTGTTCCGACAATTCAAATGAGAGATGATAATATGCTTGTGATGAACTTTGCGAACTCTCTGTTATTTTATATCTTGTTACATTATCCATTCGACCCAGTGATATACAATTTCTGCAATATACAATTTTCTTGGAATGTACTGAGGAATCATACTGATAAAAATGCTTTGGATTTGTACTTTCACATTGAACACAATAATAGTTTGAATTTTGTTTGATGACACCTGTTACTTCTTTTTTAATTTTTTCATTAGTAAGTGAAGTATGAGGATGAATTAATTTCCCGTAATGTTTAATGCTTAAAACCTCATTTCAACGTAAAAAAGAGCCTAATATTATAATGATTTTCTTATATCTTTAGCATTTTGACTTTCAAATGATGAACATTTAAAGCCATGTATACGAGAGATAATTTCCAATTACAATATAGACTCTTTTATTAAAATTTTATAATTATGTTAATCTTATTTTTCTGCCAACATAGCCTAAACCTAATCCACCAGAACCTAAATGTGCTGCAACAACTGGACCAAACTCAGAGTATGCTACTTGATAACCTGAAGGACAATCTTCTTGTAACTTTTTGTATAACGCTTGACCATCTTCAAAATGATCTCCATTTATGACAAATAAAGTTACTTCTTCAAAGTCTTTTACAATATCTAATACTTTCTTTTCTAATGTTTGAATGGCACGCTTTTTAGTACGAACTTTTTCTTCTGGTATAATCTTGCCATCTTCAAACTTAAGAACTGGCTTCATTTTCAATAATGTTCCAACCCATGCTTGAGCACCAGTAATTCGACCACTTTTTTGTAAATTCTTTAAGTCATCAACAATTAAATATGCACCTGTGTGCTCACGCATATTAGTTAAATCATCAATAATTTGCTGTGGTTCGTATCCTTCTTCAACCATTTCAATAGCACGTAATACATAACATCCTTCAATCATTGCTGCAAGCTTACTATCAAATGCATGTACATTAACACCTTCAACCATTTCCCCTGCTTGATAACTAGATTGATAACTTCCACTAATCCCACTGGATAAGCAAATGACAATGATATCTGTGTAACCCTGATCTCTTAGCATTTCATATTTAGTAATCCATTCGCCAATTGCTGGTTGGCTTGTTGTTGGAATCGTTTGAGACGATGCCATTTTATTATAAAATTCTTCAATTGCTATTTCATTACTTTCTGTAAAGTTCTTCCCATCATCAAAAGTCACACTTAATGGCGCTATTTGAATATTATATTTATCGATTAAGTCCTGCGACAGATAACTTGTAGAATCGGTCATCACAGCAATTTTCATAGTCGTCCTCCTAAAATATACTCATAGCAATGATACAATATTTCAGTTAAAAAGAAAATGGCAATCAAACGATTTATAGTCATGTCATTTTCAGTGTATAATGAAGATTAAATAATCTTAAGCTTATGAATTAAGGAGTTATTATGACACAAAATATCATTACTGTTAAAAAAGAACACATTATTGAAAATGTGATTAGTAAATCAAGATTCATTGCTCATATCAAACCTGTTCAAAATGAAGATGAAGCTAAAGCATTTATTGCTGCAATAAAAAAAGAACATAAAGATGCCACTCATAATTGTTCTGCATATACTATTGGACCTGAAATGAATATTCAAAAAGCGAATGATGATGGTGAACCGACAGGAACTGCCGGTGTCCCAATGTTAGACATATTAAAAAAGCTCGATGTTCATAATGCGTGTGTCGTAGTAACAAGATATTTTGGTGGTATTAAATTAGGTGGTGGCGGTTTAATTCGCGCCTATAGCGGTGCTGTTAGAGACGTCATTTATGATGTCGGGCGTGTCGAACTACGAGAAGCAGTACCATGTATAGTAACACTGAATTATGATCAAACTGGTAAATTTGAATATGAATTAGCTTCAACTCATTTTATGTTAAGAAACCAAACTTACACTGATAAGGTAAGCTACTATATCGATGTCGTTAAAAGTGACTATGAAGCGTTTATTAACTTTTTAAATCAAATGACTGCTGGAAATTTCGATTTGACTGAAGAAACTCCAAAGCAGTTACCTTTCGATATACCAACTGAATAAAAATAAAAACACTAGCTTAGGAGGGCTAACTCTAATTGCGTATTGTTACTTTGCAATTTGGAAAGCACGTTCCATGCTAGTGTTTTTTGTGAGTATGTCTTCCTTTATAACAACATAAAAGTACAGACATCATTTTTTTATTTTATTACTTACTGTTTTAAAATCTAATCTTCTTTGTGTGACGATTTCCGACTAATTAAATTTAATATTGGTCGGTAGTTGTTATCTATTAATCCTGTAAATTCAACAATTAATTCAATACTAAATATGATTAATACAAACATTAATACAACACCTAATGGTGGCGATACATACAAAATAATGCTCGAAAGACTAAATAAAATAGAGATTGAATAGATTAATAATACTGTTTGTCTATGTGTGTAGCCTAAAGCTAATAGTTTATGATGCAAATGCGATTTATCAGCTTGCATTATATGCTGCCCTTTTTTCACACGTCGAATCATTGCGAACAAAGTATCAATGAATGGAACTGCTAAGATAACAATTGGGAAGAACAATGCAATAATTGTAATATTTTTGAATCCGAGTAAAGAAAGGAATCCGATGATAAATCCAATCATTAAAGCCCCACTATCACCTAAAAATATTTTGGCAGGATGGAAATTGTAAAATAAAAACCCAATTAAAGAGCCTAATAAAACACAACAAATCATCGTTATGAAAATATTAGCTTGTAAAATTGCAATGAATCCTATTGTAATGAGTCCGATTGCAGAAACACCCGACGCCAAACCATCGAGTCCATCAATTAAGTTAATTGCATTTGTAATAGCAACAATCCAAATCACAGTAATTGGAATACTAAGAAATCCAAAATGAATCGTTGTACCCATTGGCAACGAAATAAAATCAATAGTCACACCATAAAAAGCAACTACTAAGGCAGCGGCAATTTGACCAGCCAATTTTATATACGGTTTCAAATCGTAGATATCATCTACAAGCCCAAGTACGTACATAATAATCGCACCAATAATAAGTGGTTTGATTTCTGTTTCAATAGGATGACCAATCCAAATACCTATTAAAAATGAAAAGAGAATCACTGTACCACCCATAACTGAAATAGGTTTAGTGTGTACTTTTCTAAAATTTGGTTTATCAACTAAATTTAATCTTTTCGATATTGCAATAACAATTGGTGTTATCGTCAAACTGACAATCATTGTTACTGCAACTAGTAATAATGTAACCATTTATTCACCTTCATCGATATTAATTGTTTTTAACGTTATATTTATTTAATATTGTCTTTATAGAATGATATATCTATTTTCTACGTATATCTTATAGCTTTATTATAAATTAATTCGCTCAATCAATGATATCATATTTACAACTATACGATTCATTTCTTATATATCGCCTATTATTCATTTTTTCATCATATCATTTAAGGCAACATTTTAACATCAAAGTCTATATCATACATTAATTTTATATGTAAACTAATGACAAATTGTAAGTTTTCACTTACAATAGCTAGTGGTCAATTAAAGGAGTCGATTCAGACATGTTCGAAGCATTTATATACAATATATCTGTTATAGTCGCTGGAATCTATTTATTCCATCGCTTACAGTATTCAGAAAACAAACGTATGGTTTTTTCTAAGGCTTATGTCACTGTTTTAATGACAATCGTATCATTATTATTATCTGTCTACCCTATCCCTTATCGTGAAGATTATTTAATTCACTTAACATTCGTTCCTTTATTGTTTTTAGGTAGATTTACAAATATGGTCTATACATTATCTGCCACAGTAATTGTAGCAATTGTTGAAATTGTAGTATTTAACAACTCGATTATGTACGGTGTTACGTTGATTGTTATTGCTGCAGTAACAAGTGCTATTGGACCATTTTTAAAACAAAATGATGTGCTATCATTATTAATACTTAATGTTGTTACAATAATCATTTTATTTGGTGTCGCGTTAGTGAGTCCTATTTATACACTATCGGAAGTTATCATTTTAATACCAATTTCATTAATTATCACTTTAGCTTCAGCGATAACATTTGTCGATATTTGGCATTTCTTCTCACTCGTAAATCGTTATGAAAACGAAGATAAATATGATTACTTAACAGGCTTAGGTAATGTAAAAGAATTTGATAGACATTTAAATGAAATTTCACGAAAAGCTGAAAAAGAACATCAAAGTATCGCTTTATTATTAATCGATATCGATGGATTTAAAGATGTCAATGATACCTACTCACACAAATCAGGTGATGCTGTATTAAAACAAATGTCTCAATTACTTAAAAACTATGTGCCGAATCAATTTAAAATTTTTAGAAATGGTGGCGAAGAGTTCTCAGTTGTCATTCACAATTATTCACTTGATCAAAGTGTTAAATTAGCTGAAAATATTCGTTCGGGTGTTGAAAAATCATCATTCCATTTACCAAACAAAGAAGTTATTAAATTGTCAGTGTCTATCGGTGTTGGTTATTTAACAGATGACGATCCAAAATCACAGCGTAAAGTGTTTAAAGATGCAGACGATATGGTGCATGTAGCCAAAAATCAAGGGCGAAACAAAGTAATGTTTAACCCTATTATCAATTTATAACAACGACAAAACTGTTAATCCTTTGCTATTATTAAATCATAGTATAATAGCAAAGATTAACAGTTTTTCTTATTTAAATTTGAACCATACAAGTTCATCATACTAACACAAAGTCTCACTATTGAAAGTTGTAACAACAAGTTGTAAACTTCAATTGTTCAAATAAATAACACATATCATTGGAGGTGAATTGATATGCCAGATTCAATCACAATTATAGATGAAAACAAAGTGATTGATGTTGTATTAATTGCAGGTAGAATTTTACTTGAATCAGGTGCTGAAACATATCGAGTTGAAGATACAATGAACCGTATCGCACATAGTTATGGTCTTCATAATACATATAGTTTTGTCAGTTCAACTGCAATTATTTTTTCATTAAACGATCGAACAAGTACAAGATTAATTCGTGTACAAGAGCGTACAACAGATTTAGAGAAAATCGCTTTAACGAATAGTCTTTCACGTAAAATATCAAATAAAGAACTCACAATTGATGAAGCTAAATCTGAATTTATTCATTTACAGCATGCATCATTACAATATTCTTTTTTAACGAATTTCTTTGCAGCTGCCATTGCATGTGGCTTCTTCCTATTTATGTTTGGTGGTGTCGCATCAGATTGTTGGATTGCAGTCATTGCTGGTGGATCCGCATTTTTAACATTCAGCTTTGTGCAACGCTATATACAAATTAAATTTTTCTCAGAGTTTGTTGCAGCTGCTGTGGTCATATCCATTGCAGCCACATTTACTAAATTAGGCATTGCAACCAATCAAGATATCATTACTATAGCCAGTGTCATGCCACTTGTCCCTGGTATATTAATTACCAATGCCATTCGAGATTTATTAGCGGGTGAATTACTTGCAGGTATGTCTCGAGGTGTTGAAGCTGCATTAACAGCATTCGCAATCGGTGCTGGTGTCGCAATCGTTTTATTAATCATTTAAGGAAGGACTGTTAAAGCATGCTATTTTATTTATTTCATTTTACAATCAGCTTTATATCAACAGTACTTTTCTCTATCATTTTCAATGCACCCAAACGCCTCTTAGTAGCATGTGGATTTGTAGGTGCCATTGCATGGACGATTTACCAATTAACGGTAGATTTAGAGTTTGGAAAAGTTGGCGCTTCATTTTTGGGAAGCTTAATTTTAGGCTTAATGAGTCATACTATGAGTCGCAGATATAAACGACCGGTAATTATATTCATAGTACCAGGCATTATACCATTAGTACCTGGTGGTGCAGCTTATCAAGCGACTCGTTTTTTAGTATCGAATGATTATACAAGTGCTGTAAATACATTTTTAGAAGTTACACTGATTTCAGGTGCGATTGCTTTCGGTATATTAGTTTCTGAAATTCTATATTACCTATACACACGTATCAAACAACTGTATGGTAAAATCAAAGGTAAGACATATAAAAAATCTTACAACATGAATAATAGAGTTTAAGGGGTCGAATATAATGAAGAACCAATTGATAGATAGATTAACAAGATATACGACAATTGATACGCAATCTGATCCAAAATCTACAACAACACCTTCAACTGAAAAGCAATGGGATTTGTTACATTTATTAGAAAAAGAATTACAACAATTAGGATTGCCAACTGATTTAGATGAAAATGGCTACTTATTTGCTACATTAGAAAGTAACATCGATGCCGACGTCCCAACAGTTGGATTTTTGGCGCATGTTGATACATCACCTGATTTCAATGCTTCAAATGTTAAACCGCAAATTATTGAAAACTATGATGGTAAGCCATACAAACTAGGCAATACTAAACGTGTCTTAGATCCTAAAGTATTTCCAGAACTTAACAGTTTAGTTGGTCATACATTAATGGTAACTGATGGTACATCGTTACTAGGTGCAGACGATAAAGCGGGTATTGTGGAAATTATGGAAGCTATTTGTTATTTACAAGAACATCCAGAAATTAAACATGGTACCATTCGCATTGGATTTACACCAGACGAAGAAATCGGTCGTGGTCCACATAAATTTGATGTTGACCGCTTCAATGCTGATTTTGCTTATACTATGGATGGTAGTCAATATGGAGAATTACAATATGAAAGCTTTAACGCTGCTGAAGCGGTTATTACATGCCACGGTGTAAATGTTCATCCTGGTTCAGCTAAAAATGCAATGGTAAACGCAATACGTTTAGGTGAACAATTCGATAGTTTGCTACCTGATAGTGAAGTTCCGGAGCGAACAGAAGGATACGAAGGCTTTTATCACTTAATGAACTTTGAAGGAACTGTTGAAAAAGCAACTTTGCAATACATTATTCGTGATCATGATAAAAAACAATTCGAATTGCGTAAGAAACGTATTTTAGAAATACGTGACGATATCAATGCCCATTTTGAAAATTATCCAGTTAAAGTTGATATATCGGATCAATATTTCAATATGGCAGAAAAAATATTACCATTGCCTCATATTATTGATATACCTAAACGTGTCTTTGCCAAATTAGATATTCCAGCAAACACTGAACCTATTCGTGGTGGTACAGATGGTTCACAATTGTCATTTATGGGGTTACCAACTCCAAACATCTTTACAGGTTGCGGTAACTTCCACGGCCCATATGAATATGCATCCATTGATGTTATGGAAAAAGCAGTACAAGTAATCATTGGAATTGTAGAAGATATCGCTGAAAATCACTAAAAACAAACGATTATATACTAGTTCAACTCAGGCTTAATTAATAAAAAAATCACGCTAACATTCAGTGCAATGATAGCGTGATTTTTCATATTTTTTACGTATACTTTCGATCTTCTAATTCGTTTTGCTAACCATCATAAATGTTATTAACCATCATGACAGCATCATCAATTTAGTCCTTCTTTACTAAACCTCAACATTAAAATGTGTTTTCAACAGTTTTAAAGACTGAACCGTATAATGCCTAATTTGTAATCCCATTTTAAAGTCAGTATAAGTTTCTGGCATATCGATAAATGTATTAAACATTGCTGTAACCCCTTGTGATTCAAATAAATCAAACTTTTCAGCAGTTGCACAAATTGCAATGGCAACCTTTTGATGTTTATGACAAAGTTCTGCAATACGCAATGTTGTCGTTTCTAGCAACTGATCATTTTCATTTAACCCTTCTCCAAAAATAATTAAATCCGCTTGTTCAACTAAATTTTCTAAATGTGTTAGTTGGTCTACTAATGCATGACTGGTTAATATTTCAGCTTGATACAGTCCATTCAAGACTGCTGCAATTCCACCACCAGCACCACCACGTTCAACTGGACCAATTGCAATTTTCAATTCACTTTTAAATAACTCACTAAAATACCAAATTAAATTATCGATTTCTGCTGCTTGATTATGATGCAACTGATGCGCATCATAAGTTTGCATGATTTCACTTTGCTTACCATATAATCGACTTGAAAAATCCGACATTACTTGAATTCTTGCTGTTTCCATTTTAGGGTGTAAGTTCGACATATCCATACGACGAATATATTTAATTACACCAGCACCTTGTCTCATATCTACGACACGCCCTTCGTCATCATAGAATTGAGCACCTAATGCTTGTAACATACCTGCACCAGCATCAAAACTATCAATCCCACCTAGTGAAATTACAACATGTTTTGCGTCATTATCTAATGCATGTTTAATCATTTCTCCTAAACCATAACTTGTTCGTTCAACAATTGGTTTTTTACCTTTTAAAAATAAATTCCCCTCGATAACGGTCATCCCTGTATCAGTTTGTCCGTAAACACCTTCAACTTCATTCATATCTGCATCATGTACTGGTATACGATACTTTTGCCCAGATTGCCATAAAAATACAGAATCTAATAATTCATGTCTTCCATTAAACAATGGTACTTGAACTACATCTGCAGTTTCAATTTGGCTTGCAACTGCCTCTTCAACATATCTATTAGCTTGATAACTCGAAATAATTCCATGAAACTCATCCATGGCTACTAATACTTTCATAACCTTGACCACCTTACTTTATTATTTGTTGTGATACGTTTTTTATTCATAAAAGATTAATCTTAAATTTTAGATTTTATCTCGTGATTATATGCGAACATTTAACATGACATGATTATTAATTATTCCAGTAAATAACAGTATGCTTCTTTTGGTTTATCATATATTTCCTATTAAACTAACTTACAAATCATGTTTAAATTTTCTTATTGGATTCGTCGTTTTCCAAAATATTTTCAATAAAAATACTCGAATACATTATACATATGTTTGTAAAAAAGTACTAACTTAACTGCTTCTAAAGGTGACATAAAATAAAAGGTCAGAACATCATTATAGCCAAACTACTCTGATTCACACGAATTTAAGTTGTGCTATTCACGTCTAGTAGTGTAAGGCAAAATGTTCCAACCTATAGTTTCATTATTCTTCTGCTTGTGCTAATGACGACACATTGATATCACCGTGGTCTCGATTCCAAACCATTTCACCATTTACAAAATAAAATGCTTGAGGTGATTCATGTTTAACGTTCGTTTTTTTAGCAATATAATCTGACAAATCGCGTTCTTGTTGGACAATCAAATAATAACCGTCCATATCGCGTTCATATAAAAATTTATTAAATTGATCGTACGCATTTGCCGATATTGGACAAGTTTCACTATGTTTTAATACAAAAACATATTTATTTTCCTCAATAACCTGTTCAAATTGGTCAATTGAACTTAGCTTTATAGCCACTCTATTCACCTCTAAAAATATTTATCACATTTAAATAGCATCTGCGTGACATTTTTATACATATAGTTAATATCAATGTTTACCATTATACACATAGTAAGTTGACATGTTAACCATAAATTCAAAATTTTTAACTTTGAAAAATGATTATAGTTATTTTTCTTCTAATTTTTCAAGCTTTTTTTCAAAGGCTTTATCGCCGTGAGTTATATCTATACCCTTTTTCGGCAACTTATCTACATCGACTTTTGATAACTTCTCACTAACCTTTATTGTTTCAATACGTGTATTATAATAGTTCTGCAGACTGTAATACATTTCTATTGCGTTTTTCCTTGCATTATTAACATGCTTATCACTAATATTAGTTTGGTTAATATCGGTAATTTGTTTTTCAATCATTGGCATAATGTGATTTTTAATCGCGCCTTTTACTTCATTTTCTTTACTATCATCTAGGTTCTTCTTCGCAGTATCTCTTAACGCTTTATTATTATGTTCTAATTTTGTCGTAAGATTAGTTGCTTCACTTTTATTATCAGCTAATTTAATTTCTGATTCAACTTTGTATCTATTTTTTTCAAATTGTTTCGTATAATCTAAAATGTCTTCGTTATACTTGATAGATTGATTACATAAACCTATGAATTTTTTTAATTGATATATCGCATCCTTCTTCTCATTTGCAAGCGTCATATATTCTTTTTTTAATTTCTTAACTTTCATTGTATCATCAGGCAAATTTTTTGCTGACTTATAATATGCTTCAAATTTAGGTATGAGATGGTTTTTAACATCTTCTTGTAGTGCCTTAAATTCTTTACTATTTTTATCAGTTGTATCAGTTTTACTTAGATGATCAATTTCTTTCAAATGTATATTATCCATGACATGTTGTAATTCTTTTTGTTTTTGCTCAACATCTTTAAATTGCTTAGTAAATTGATGTTGTGCCTCTTTTTCTTTATTACCACAAGCACTTATTACTACAAATAAAATCGCTAAAACAGCGATAATAACAATTTTTTTCATGATTGCACTCCTTAACAGATTCATTATACAAAAACATGTTTATTATGAAAATGAATTATGTTATAGTATTCCAGACTTTATCGTGATTAAATTAAATTTCAATATCAAAGGAGTTTATCATGTATTCAAATGTTCAACCATTCATTAATAGTGATTTAACTAATTGTTTTCAATCACAATACACTGAAATTGAATCATTATTATTCAACCTCTTAGACAGCCCAGTAAAATATACAAAACATATTGGCGGTACGCATCATTTTAAATATTCAACAGAGCCAATTTTAGATATTTTAGTAGGTGTAGAAAATTTGCATGATATTACATCCTTAGATGAAAAACGCTTAAATTATGTAGGGTTTTATCGTTTGCATCATAAATATACTAAGAAAGTTATGATGGCGAAGTTTAACAATTTTCATGAACTAAAACAACAGGTGCGTCTACATATCATTCAAATGAATACCCAAACATTTGAATCTTATCTTGCACTTGATTACCTCTTATCAACTAATGATGATATTGCTTTGCAATTCAATACAAAAAAGCACCAAATATTGCAACATAGCTTAACAATTAGACAATATGAGATGCAAAAGCAACAATACTTTGAAAAACTATGTAAAAAATACTTATAACGACAATAATGCCGTATTTTATAATTATACTAATTCTAATACTTTCTTTTCAATTTTCGCAAATGAATTTTAAAATTGGTATAATACTATATGATATTAAAGACATGAGAAAGGATGTACTGAGAAGTGATAAATAAAGACATCTATCAAGCTTTACAACAACTTATCCCAAATGAAAAAATTAAAGTTGATGAACCTTTAAAACGATACACTTATACTAAAACAGGTGGTAATGCCGACTTTTATATTACCCCTACTAAAAATGAAGAAGTACAAGCAGTTGTTAAATATGCCTATCAAAATGAGATTCCTGTTACATATTTAGGAAATGGCTCAAATATTATTATCCGTGAAGGTGGTATTCGCGGCATTGTAATTAGTTTATTATCACTAGATCATATCGATGTATCTGATGATGCGATAATAGCCGGTAGCGGCGCTGCAATTATTGATGTCTCACGTGTTGCTCGTGATTACGCACTTACTGGCCTTGAATTTGCATGTGGTATTCCAGGTTCAATTGGTGGTGCAGTGTATATGAATGCTGGCGCTTATGGTGGCGAAGTTAAAGATTGTATAGACTATGCGCTTTGCGTAAACGAACAAGGCTCGTTAATTAAACTTACAACAAAAGAATTAGAGTTAGATTATCGTAATAGCATTATTCAAAAAGAACACTTAGTTGTATTAGAAGCTGCATTTACTTTAGCTCCTGGTAAAATGACTGAAATACAAGCTAAAATGGATGATTTAACAGAACGTAGAGAATCTAAACAACCTTTAGAGTATCCTTCATGTGGTAGTGTATTCCAAAGACCGCCTGGTCATTTTGCAGGTAAATTGATACAAGATTCTAATTTGCAAGGTCACCGTATTGGCGGCGTTGAAGTTTCAACCAAACACGCTGGTTTTATGGTAAATGTAGACAATGGAACTGCTACAGATTATGAAAACCTTATTCATTATGTACAAAAGACCGTCAAAGAAAAATTTGGCATTGAATTAAATCGTGAAGTTCGCATTATTGGTGAACATCCAAAGGAATCGTAAGTTAAGGAGCTTTGTCTATGCCTAAAGTTTATGGTTCATTAATCGATACTGAAACACGCTGTCGCCATTATTTTACCGAAGAAGATATTATTGCTATTAAATTTAAATGTTGTAATAAATACTATCCATGCTATAAGTGCCATAATGAGTTTGAAAAGCACGCCATTAAGCGTTGGTCTGAGCCTTCATTTAACGAAAAAGCAATCTTATGCGGTGTATGCAAACACGAATTAACAATCAATGAATATATGATGGTAGAGCGTTGTCCAAATTGCCAATCTCGGTTTAACAATCGCTGTAAATATCACTATCATATTTATTTTGAAATTTAAACAACATAGTCAAAACATTATAGGGAGTGGGTCAGACATGATAAAGCACCACTTCTGTAGAATTCCTTTTTGAAATTCTCTATGTTTGGGCCCCGCCAACTTGCATTGTCAGTAGAAATTGAAAATCAAATTTCTCTATGTTTGGAGCCCACTGGTATTGAAATGAACTTGTTACAAGTACATGTTCATTCAACCAACGACTGACAACAGAACATTTTAGAGTCTAGGACATTGATTGACGTCCCAGATTTCCTTTTTTAAAGAAAAGAGGGGAGCAATGATTAAGACCTTTAACCATTGTTCCCCTCTTTTAAAATTATTTTACAACTTTATCAAGTTCCTCAATTTGTTTAATTGTAGTTGTAGTTGATCCAGCTGCAAAGTACCATAATTTAGGATCTAAATTATATACTTTGTCTTCTTTAATTGCTTTAACATTTTTTAATACAGGATTATTTAATGCTTGTTTCGCAGTTGATTTACCACTTATCGCTTGACCTCTATCCATCGCTAAAATAACATCTGGATTTTCTTTATTAACATATTCGTTAGAAACATTTTGTCCATGATTGCTATTACTTACTTTTTTATCAACTGCATTGAATCCTAATGTATCGTAAACTAATCCACCAAAACGACCTTTAGGTCCAAATGTTGATAATTCACCTTCGTTAACTAGTAAATACATAACAGTTTTATTGAAGTTTTTCGTTTTATCTTTCATTGAAGCAATTTTGTTATCTAAATCTTTATTTAATTCTTTAGCTTTATCTTCTTTATCGTAAATTTTACCGATATTTTCAGTGTTTTGTTTCATTGAACCAATTAAGTTCTTTTCATCTGCACCAACATAAACAATTTTCGCTTTAGGTGCAGCTTTTTTGAATTCATCTAAATTCTTTTGATTAGCTGTACGTCCAGAGATAAAGATTACTTCGGGTTTCGTCGCAGCAATTTTATCAAAATTCACTTCTTTTAAATTACCAACGTTTGTATATTTATCATCTTTAAATGATTCTAAGAAATTCGGTAATGACTTACCGCCTTCCCCTTTAGGTAATGCTTTTACTTTATCTGATAAGCCCATTTCTTTCATTACATCTAATGCGCCATAGTCTAACACAACTGCATTTTTAGGATTTTTTGGTACTTCAACAGTTTCTTTAACTTTTTTAGCGTCACTACCATCTTTTTTCTCGCCACGCATTTTATAGTTATTTTCAATTTTTACTGTATCTTTAGAACCTTTAGTTTCTGATTTTGATTGTTCTTTATCAGAATTGTTACCGCATGCCGCTAATAAAAACATTACTGCTAATACTAAATATAAGACTGTTTTCTTCATAATATAATATTCTCCTCTTTTGGCTTAATCTGTGTGCTTGATGTGAAATATAAATAAATGCTTTACGTTTAACCCTTCTTTAATTGGCGCATCACCCCTTTAAAGTGTCTCCAAATTATCAATCCTTAAAATATAAACAAATCCTTTGATTTCTTATATGTTCAATTTGAATATTCATGTCATATAAATCACTTAAAACACTACTTTGAATGACATTATCTTTCAAATCTGACTTAACTAGTTGTCCGTTTTTCAATGCTACAATCTGATCTGAATAACAGGACGCAAAGTTAATATCATGTAACACAATGACAATCGCTTTATTCATTTTATGCGCTAACATTTTTAACGTTTGCATAATTTGAACAGCATGCTTCATATCTAAATTATTTAATGGTTCATCTAGCAAAATATATTCAGTATCTTGTGCTATTGTCATTGCAATGTATGCACGCTGACGTTGTCCACCAGATAATGACTTAATATTACGATTTCTGATATCTTGTAGTTGCAACAAATCTAGCGCATCATTGACAATATCATGATCCTCTTTCGTCAAACGACCTTTAGAATAAGGGAATCGTCCAAAGTTTACCAACTGCTCTACCGTAATATTCATTTCAGTATGGTTTGTTTGTTTTAATATAGATATTTTTTTCGACAAGTCATTATTTTTATAATCAGACATGAGCTGTCCATCTATTTTCACTTCACCGTTATCAAAACGAATTAACCTACATATCGCTGAAAGTAAAGTACTCTTACCCGCACCATTAGGTCCAATTAAAGAAGTCAATTTACCTTTTTCGATATCTATGCTAATATCTTCCAATATCATTTGATTATTTATAGTTTTAGTTAAATTTTCAACTTGAATCATTGCGCATTTCTCCTTCTAACTAATAGATAAATGAAATAACTTCCACCAATCAAATCAATAAGTATACTCATTTCTGTCGTAGCTTCAAACACATTTTCAACTACCCATTGCGCACTAAATAAACTAATCCAACTCAAGCAAATTGTCGCAATTAAAATATACTTATGTTCATACGTCTTCATTAGTTCATGCGCTAGATTTACAGTTAATAAACCTAAAAATGTAATTGGTCCTACTAATGCAGTTGACACAGAAACTAAAACTGAGACTATTACAAGTAGAATTCGCGTTAATTTTTCATACGATATCCCAAGATTAATTGCTTCAGCACGACCTAAAAGCAATACATCTAAATAAGGCAATAGTAAAATTGTAATGACTAATAAGATTACTAATAGCACTGCTGAGAAAGTAACTAAATTCGAATTAGAAGCATTAAAATTAGCAAACATACTACTTTGTATTGCTAAAAATGACTCAGGATCCATAATCAGTTGAATAAAACCTGTTATGCTTCTAAAAAATGTTCCTAAAAGGACACCAATAAGTAAGATAAAATAAATTGAAAAATGTCCAATTTTAAAGATACCTTGGAATAGGATTAGTGCGAATAACACCATCGTTATAAGTGTTAATATAAAGTTCAAATATACATTAGTAACCCATACCGATTGAATTCCAAATAAAAAGACTGGCAATACTTTGATAAATAAATAAACTGCATCTAACCCCATTATTGATGGTGTCAATAGACGGTTATTTGTAATCGCTTGAAAAATCACCACTGAAGTTGCAATGGCAGCACCTACTAAAATAATTAATATGAACTTTCTTAAACGACTTGAAAATTGATATTCAAATATTTCAAAATCAATACCTACAAATAAGTACAGCATACTAATTAATAACGTTACTGCAATTAAAAGCATTATTTTTTTATTATTGTTGCGCATAATTTTTCCTACCTTTCATAAGCAAGATAAGGAAAATGATTGTTCCAAATACACCTATTGTTAAACCAATATTTATTTCATATGGATAAACAACAATTCTGCCAACTATATCAGAAAATAATACAAAGATGGCACCTAACATCATCGTATGAGGGATAGCATTTTTCAAATGATCACCTCGATAAATTGAAATAATATTTGGTATTACTAGTCCTAAGAACGGTAATGTTCCAACAGTCACCACTACCAATGCTGTAATAGTTGCAGTAATAAACAATGCGATGTTAATTAATTTTTCGTAACTCAAACCTAAATTATTAGTAAAGTCTTTACCCATTCCTACAATCGTGAAATGATTAGCAAAAAGATATGTCAATGCTAAAAGAGGAATACTTAAATATAAAATTTCATAGCGTCCACTTGTGATAATGGCAAAGTTCCCGTTAAGCCAGTTACCAATGCTTTGAACAGCATTCGTGCGCAATGAGATGAAGGTTGTGAAACTTGCAACAATCCCACCCATCATAATTCCTAAAAGCGGTACAAAAATGACATCTTTCACTTTTATAAAATCAATGATTTTAACAAATAAAAACGTACCGCAAATACTGCAAATAACAGCAAATACTAGTTTTAATAAAATATGACTGGTTGGAAAGAACAATAAAGCAATTAAAATACCTAGTTTAGCCCATTCCATCGTTCCAGCTGTAGTCGGACTAACAAACTTATTTTGCATCATTTGTTGCATTATCAAGCCTGCTAAAGCCAACGAACTTCCAGCAATTAAAATACTCATCGTCCTTGGTATTCGGCTTGAGAATAAAATATTCCGCTGTGATTCAGTTAAATGTAGTAAATCTTTAATTGATAGTTCACTCACACCTATGAACAACGAAATAATTGTCAACAATATTAGTAATAGAAGCAAAATATTTCCCTTTAATAAATACTTCATTACAAATTTTTCTCCCTTTAAATTAATGATAATCATTATCATTGATAATATTTCTCATTAATAGTAGCGTTTTTTGACCATAATTTCAATAGCCTTTCAAATAATTTAGTGTCAATTTTATTGATATTTGCAATTAAACTGAAATTTAATTTTTCGGAATGTGTATTTTGTTTGCTTAAAGTAAAATAGAACACCCTTTTGTAATGCAATATCTTGTATACTTTCTAGCCTCATTGACATCATTAAATACAATTTTTACTTTTTCAAAATATGCATACGCTTTTAAGCATAGAGAAAAGACCTTCAACATGTAGGAGACAAGACGAAACGAATCGCTATTTCCCTTTACATGTGAAGGTCTTTTAATTTAATTGTTATTTGTTGTCAAATACAAAGTCATCATCTTGTAATGCTTCTACGT
>NZ_JACYHC010000564.1:0-3023 GCF_017152085.1 Staphylococcus sp. EG-SA-2 | reverse complement strand
TAGTAAACGGCTACTACATTCGCATGTACTTCGTTTTACTGTCCACGCATGGTCGTTGACTTATTTATATTATAATATAAATATTTTATTTTTCAATACTTAATTTTAAAAATCCCCTATGAAAATGGAGATGAGCTGCATCTTTAAACCTTATTATACATTGTATAAAATTATATTGCGAGATGCTAAATTGATAATATACACTTTTGGTTGTGTATACATCTCACCTATCTTTTTTGCTTTTTTCAAATAAGAAAGTATTAAAAATTAATGCCTATACAATGTTAAAGGAGGAACAGACATGGCTAAACTTGATTTAAATAGTCTTAACGACGAGCACGTAAAATTATTAATAAATGAATTAAAATATCCAGAAACTCATATCGATGTAAATGAATTAAAAACAATAGTTGCTAGTCGAATAAATGAAAGGCAAGAAATAATAAGTTTTAAGTTAGGAATAAAGTACTTATTAACGATAAAAAGAGGGAACATAGAAAAAGATAGGTTTTCAATTTCAATCATTTTCAAAGATACCTATCACACCCTAGTTAGAATAGATATTAACGGTGGTACTCACGATAATCCAGATGGAACAATCGCTCCGAAAAGTCATATTCACATATATAATGATAAGTATGATAAAAAGGATAGGTTTGCTTATGAAATTAACTTGAAAGATTTCCCCGACATCTATAACTTGTATAATGTGTATATGTCGTTTTTAGAGTATAATAATATAAAAGACCTTGAATAAAGGAGGGATAATATGACTACATTTGATGCTAAAAAATTAAAAAAAGAATATCTTGATTGGTATAATCAGACCTTAGAGTTTTCTAATTTATCAAACAATGTAGTAAGAATAGATACTCCTTTTAAAGATAATTCTTTAGATAATTTAATAATTTACGCTTTATACGATCAGTCCAGAGACATGATTACACTGACAGATGACGGCTATACTATATTTGATTTAGAAAATAATGGTATTTCTTTAAATAAATCAAAAAAACGTAAAAAGATTTTTGAAGAGCACCTTTCAGCTTACGGTATTAAATATAACGATAAAACTCACGAAATTTTTGTTCAAACTAACTTTAAAAATTTTAATAAATCGAAACATAATTTATTACAGTGCCTTATATTTGTTAATGATATGTACTTACTTTCTAATCCTAAGTCACAGAACATATTTACAGAAGATGTTGCAAACAAATTGGATGAACATAACATTTATTACGGAAGAGACTTACCTATTATAGGAAGCAGTGGTGTTGTTCATAATTTCGACTTTTTTATTAGCGCTAAGAAAAATCAAAAAGAAAAATTTATCAATGCTATTTCTAACCCTAATAATTCTATGATTATTAAGTCGAAAATAACGGATGCTATGCAAGCAAAAAAAATAAAAAGACACAGGCAAAATGAGTTTATTTTTATTTTAAATGACTCAAAAAAAGAAATAAATGAACATAATAAAAATCTTCTTCATGAAAACTATATTAGTACAATAGATTATAGCGAATTAGATGAAAAGATAGGTTTATTGATTTAATATTTATAGACGTGATAATATCAATGTTTATATTAAATGAAACGAATTTGAAAAATTCGAAACAGCTTAAGATAGCAAATTGAATGGCCTTATTGATAATGCAGAATCGTCTGCACTTAGTTGAACAAATTCTATGAGAATAGATATTGTTAAACTATGTGGATAGGTGATTTTATTTTGACAAGAGTCAGAAGAACATATATTAAGGATTTCAAATTACAAATGGTTAAACTTTATGAAAATGGTATAACAAGAATCGAAATTATACGCGAATACGATTTAACACTCTCAATCTTCTCGAACTGAATAAATACTGGGTCATTCAATCATCAAGACAACTTATTAAGTGATGATAAATGTTCATACCATTTTGCAAATATAACCAGATACTCTCAACAAAATGTAGAGTTCAAAATTAAAAATGTCCCTAATTGGCACATTGCTGTATGATATTAAATTCAACTTAGATTTCAACAATATAACTAATGAAGCTTATATTTACCGCGATATCAAACCAAACAGCCTATCCACAAACAAATTAGAATATACCATGTTAGTAATAGTAAATGATATATATCTTCCAAAGACCGCAAACTGTAGCAGAAAATGAGAACCTTGCGTTTTTGAAATGGTCTAATAAATCAAATATCATTGAAACTTTAATCACATAAATTAACAGTAGTCCCCTGTTCGCAGTTCTATAAATTACAAATGCAATAAAGGCTAAAGTAAACTAATTACTTTAGCCTTTATTAATAATTTAGTCGAATTTATTAAAAATCGACTAACTCCTGGTTATGCTACGCTTTTCTTTAAAATCCGCACGTAGATGCCGATTGATTATATTATAATATTATTATTTTATTTTTTCAAGCGTATATATAATGTTTGATTTTCTTTAAGTAACAGCTAAACATTACATTTCAAAACGATTAGGTCATGCAGATGTACATACAACGCTTAAAACATATTCGCATTTGATTAAAGAATTTGAAGATAATGAAACTAAATTTATAGAAAAAAATCTGAATGATTTGTTTTGTGACTAAACTTCAAAATCTTGTGACTAAAGTTAAGATTAATCATCAAAAATTAGTCACATTGTGGCTAAAAAATTTTAAATGGATATAAATAAATAAGAAGTGTAAAAATGAGGATAATAGCTCAAATGCAGATATATCAAGGGTTTGAGTCTAAAATAAAAATAGCGCTTAAAATGGGTAAAACCAATTTAAGCGCCTTTACGGAAGGTAAGGGATTCGAACCCTTGAGACGCTTGTGACGCCTACACACTTTCCAGGCGTGCTCCTTCGGCCAGCTCGGACAACCTTCCTCAACAATAAATATGTAATAAAAAAACAGAAGCGATATTTCACTTCTGTTTGTATGACTCCTACGGGACTCGAACCCGTGTTACCGCCGTGAAAGGGCGGTGTCTTAACCGCTTGACCAAGGAGCCATGGCT
>NZ_JACYHC010000563.1:0-3025 GCF_017152085.1 Staphylococcus sp. EG-SA-2 | reverse complement strand
TCTGAATTTTAAAAAAGGTATGAAACAAGCAAGGAAAGGAGTAGGCTATAAAGCTGCAATAGAAGTACATACAACATTGTTTTCGAGAAGTAGTAACTTTTCAAAGGACAAAAAATTAGATGATGTTTTAGATTTGTCTGAAAGTACGAAAAAGTTACACCTTAATTTTGAAAATACGAAAATATTTTTACAACTAGCAAAATCTACTATTAGCACTAATCGAGTTAATTACAGTGATAATGAGTCTATAAGGATTGAGGTCGAATGACTTGAAATCAGCTAATTTCTCTATATTCTAAACAAACACATAAATGGGAGATGGGCTATGTTTAAAAGAATTAAACTAATCTTAATAGCAACGATAATACTATCAGGATGTTCAACTACCAATAACGAATCCAACAATGAAACAAAATCAGTACCAGAAGAAATGGAAGCTTCAAAATATGTAGGACAAGGCTTCCAACCACCTGCAGAAAAAGATGCGATTGAATTTGCGAAGAAGCATCGTAAAGAATTTGAAAAAGTAGGTGAACAATTCTTTAAAGATAACTTTGGACTAAAAGTTAAAGCTACAAATGTTGTAGGTAAAGATGATGGTGTAGAAGTTTATGTGCATTGCGAAGATCATGGCATTGTATTTAATGCAAGTCTACCTTTGTACAAAGATGCCATCCATCAAAAAGGATCAATGCGTAGTAATGACAACGGTGATGATATGAGTATGATGGTGGGTACAGTGCTGAGTGGCTTTGAATATCGAGCGCAAAAAGAAAAGTATGATAATTTATATAAATTTTTAAAAGAAAATGAAAAGAAATATCAATATACAGGTTTTACTAAAGAAGCAATTAACAAGACGCAAAACGTCGGGTATCAAAATGAATATTTTTATATTACATATTTATCAAGAAATTTAAAAGAATATCGTAAATATTACGAACCATTGATTCATAAAAAGGATAAAGAATTTAAAGAAGGTATGCAACGAGCTAGAAAAGAGCTAAACTATACTGCTAATACTGATGTTGTTTCTACACTTTTTTCTACTAAGAAAAACTTTACTAAAGACAATACAGTAGATGATGTGATTGAATTGAGTAATAAATTAAAAGATAAACCCAATATGCCTCAAAAATCTCAAGTTACTATTCAATTAGGAAAACCAAGTATAAATACTAAAAAGCCGTTTTATGACGATATAAATCCAATTGAAGGATGAGTGAATATAAAGTGATTAAAATAAATGATAGAGACATAGCAGAATTGAGCAGATATTGAGTTTATCAAGATATAAATGAAAAAAGATTTTAAAGTAAATGGAAAACGGTTCAAACAAATAGATTATTTTAATGATAAAAATAACGATAATATGAAAGATGCAGTTGATATAAAAACCTACGAGCTACTTAATGATCAGGGAGATCCAACTGGTCAAAAGATAATAATATATCAAGGAACATCTAAAGAGGCAATTAATCCAAATAATCCATTAAAATCATCGGGTTTTGGAGATGATTGGCTTCAAAATGCTAAATTAATGAATAATTAAATTAAAATAATAGATTTTTTAACGCAAGTATATGTACTTGAAGATTTATATATAGGTGAACTAAAAGATGCAAATAAATTAAGTGAGTATAACTATATGCAAAATGAAACTTATAAAAGCGCATAAATGGGTGATGAGATATGCTTAAAAAAGCAAAATTAATCTTAATAGCAGCACTAGTACTGTCAGGGTGCTCCACGATTGAAAATGAATCAAAAAAAGACAGAAATACAGAAACAAATACAGAAACGAAATCTGTACCAGAAGAAATGGAAGCTTCAAAATATGTAGGCCAAGGATTCCAACCGCCTGCAGAAAAAGATGCGATTGAATTTGCGAAGAAGCATAAAGATAAAATTGCTAAACGTGGCGAACAATTTTTTATGGATAACTTCGGTCTAAAAGTTAAAGCTACGAATGTTGTAGGTAGTGGCGACGGCGTAGAAGTATACGTGCATTGTGATGACCACGATATCGTATTTAATGCGAGTATTCCATTTGACAAATCAATTATTGACAGTGATAGCTCATTAAGAAGTGAGGATAAAGGCGATGATATGAGTACTTTAGTTGGTACAGTGTTGAGTGGTTTTGAATATCGAGCACATAAGGAAGAGTTGGATAATTTAACAGAAGTTTTAAAAGAATATAAAAGTAAATATAAATATACTGGTTATACTGAAAATGCAATTATGAAAACGCAGAATAGTGGTTTTAGAAATGAGTATTATTATTTGACTGCAATTCCATATACTTTAGATGAATATAAAAGGTATTTTCAACCCTTAATCAAAGAGGATGATAAGTCTTTTAGGGACGGTATGAGAAACTCAAAAAAACAACTTAAAGATAAATCACGTCCATATGTTGTTACAACTTTATTTAGTACTAAAGATAATTTTACTAAAGATAATACAATAGACGAGATGATTGATTTTTCTGAAGTACTAAAAAAGAAAAAGAATATTCCTCATGATTTGAATGTTTCTCTTCAAATTTCTAATAAATATATAAATACAAAAAGACCTAACTATAGTAAGAAGGAAGTAATAGAAGTAGGTGTATTTAATCATGAAAAAGCTAACACGAATGATTAAACTAATAACAATAAAAAGGTAGGTTCAAAAAAGCCATCTCAACAACAGTTAAAACCACAAACCAATCAAACCTATCCAACCAATGAACTCAAATCACCAATGTATCACTCTCCAATAATGTAACTATGATCTAATTAAAGCATAGTTATTGAGGTTTTGTGATATATAGTATAAAATTAATGAGAATTAAATTTAATAATGTAAAATTCATCTTCGGGGTCGGGTGTAATTCCCAACCGGCAGTAAATAAAGCCTGCGACCTGCTAGTATGTATCATATTAGTGGCTGATCTAGTGAGATTCTAGAGCCGACAGTATAGTCTGGATGGGAGAAGATGGAGGTTTTTTGTTGTGCAATAATCCTCCTATTCTTACGA
>NZ_JACYHC010000562.1:0-3028 GCF_017152085.1 Staphylococcus sp. EG-SA-2 | reverse complement strand
AATTGGGAGCGGCCTCAGTATTCTTAGGAACAATGATCGTTGTTGGAATGGGACAAGAAAAAGAAGCTGCAGCATCGGAACAAAACAATACTACAGTAGAGGAAAGTGGGAGTTCAGCTACTGAAAGTAAAGCAAGCGAAACACAAACAACTACAAATAACGTTAATACAATAGATGAAACACAATCATACAGCGCGACATCAACTGAGCAACCATCAAAATCAACTCAAGTAACAACAGAAGAAGCACCAACAACTGTGCAAGCACCAAAAGTAGAAACCGAAATGAAATCACAAGAAGATTTACCATCAGAAAAAGTTGCTGATAAGGAAACTACAGGAACTCAAGTTGACATAGCTCAACCAAGTAACGTCTCAGAAATTAAACCAAGAATGAAAAGATCAGCTGACGTTACAGCAGTTTCAGAGAAAGAAGTAGCGGAAGAAGCTAAAGCGACAGGTACAGATGTAACAAATAAAGTGGAAGTTACTGAAAGCTCTTTAGAAGGACATAATAAAGATTCGAATATTGTTAATCCGCATAATGCTCAAAGAGTAACTTTAAAATACAAATGGAAATTTGGAGAAGGAATTAAGGCAGGAGATTATTTTGATTTCACATTAAGTGATAATGTTGAAACACATGGTATATCAACACTGCGTAAAGTTCCGGAGATAAAAAGTTCAACAGAAGATAAAGTTATGGCAAATGGTCAAGTTATAAATGAACGTACAATTCGCTATACATTTACTGATTATATAAATAACAAAAAAGATTTAACTGCTGAATTAAACTTAAACCTATTCATTGACCCAACAACAGTGACAAAGCAAGGGAGTCAAAAAGTTGAAGTAACACTAGGTCAAAATAAAGTCTCAAAAGAATTTGATATCAAATATTTAGACGGCGTTAAAGATAGAATGGGTGTTACTGTTAATGGTCGTATTGATACTTTGAATAAAGAAGAGGGTAAATTTAGCCATTTTGCATATGTGAAGCCTAACAACCAGTCGTTAACTTCTGTCACAGTAACTGGTCAAGTAACATCTGGATATAAACAAAGTGCTAATAATCCAACAGTCAAAGTATATAAACACATTGGTTCAGATGAATTAGCTGAAAGTGTTTATGCAAAGCTTGATGATACCAGTAAATTTGAAGATGTGACTGAAAAAGTAAATCTATCTTACACAAGTAATGGTGGGTACACATTGAACCTTGGCGATTTAGATAATTCGAAAGACTATGTAATTAAATATGAAGGTGAATATGATCAAAATGCTAAGGATCTAAATTTCCGAACACATCTTTCAGGATATCATAAATACTACCCATACTATCCTTATTACCCGTATTATCCAGTTCAATTAACTTGGAACAACGGTGTTGCATTTTACTCTAATAATGCTAAAGGCGATGGTAAAGATAAACCAAATGATCCTATCATTGAGAAGAGTGAACCAATTGATTTAGACATTAAATCAGAGCCACCAGTGGAGAAGCATGAATTGACTGGTACAATCGAAGAAAGTAACGATTCTAAGCCAATTGATTTTGAATATCATACAGCTGTTGAAGGTGCAGAAGGTCATGCAGAAGGTATTATTGAAACTGAAGAAGATTCTATTCATGTGGATTTTGAAGAATCTACACATGAAAATTCAAAACATCACGCTGATGTTGTTGAATATGAAGAGGATACAAACCCAGGTGGTGGCCAAGTAACAACTGAGTCTAACTTAGTTGAATTTGACGAAGAGTCTACAAAAGGTATTGTAACTGGCGCAGTGAGCGACCATACAACAGTTGAAGATACGAAAGAATATACAACTGAAAGTAATCTGATTGAATTAGTGGATGAATTACCTGAAGAACATGGTCAAGCACAAGGGCCAATCGAGGAAATTACTGAAAACAATCATCATATTTCTCATTCTGGTTTAGGAACTGAAAATGGTCACGGTAATTATGGCGTGATTGATGAAATCGAAGAAAATAGCCACGTTGATATTAAGAGTGAATTAGGTTATGAAGGTGGCCAAAATAGCGGTAATCAGTCATTCGAGGAAGACACAGAAGAAGATAAACCTAAATATGAACAAGGTGGTAATATCGTAGATATCGATTTCGACAGTGTACCTCAAATTCATGGTCAAAATAATGGTAACCAGTCATTCGAGGAAGACACAGAAGAAGACAAGCCTAAGTATGAACAAGGTGGTAACATCATTGATATCGACTTCGACAGTGTGCCACAAATTCATGGATTCAATAAGCATAATGAAATTATTGAAGAAGATACAAACAAAGATAAACCTAATTATCAATTTGGTGGACACAACAGTGTTGATTTTGAAGAAGATACACTTCCAAAAGTAAGTGGTCAAAATGAAGGTCAACAAACGATTGAAGAAGATACAACGCCGCCAACACCGCCAACACCAGAGGTACCAAGTGAGCCGGAAACACCAACACCACCAACACCAGAAGTACCGAGTGAGCCAGGCGAACCAACGCCACCAAAACCGGAAGTACCAAGTGAGCCGGAAACACCAGTACCACCAACACCAGAGGTACCATCTGAACCTGGTAAACCAGTACCACCTGCTAAAGAAGAACCTAAAAAACCTTCTAAACCAGTGGAACAAGGTAAGGTAGTAACACCTGTTATTGAAATCAATGAAAAGGTTAAAGCAGTGGCACCAACTAAACAAAAACAATCTAAGAAATCTGAACTACCTGAAACAGGTGGAGAAGAATCAACAAACAAAGGTATGTTGTTCGGCGGATTATTCAGCATTCTAGGTTTAGTATTATTACGCAGAAATAAAAAGAATAACAAAGCATAATTAAACAAAAATTGACGGGTTTATTTCATAAATTATATGAAGTAAACCTGTTTTTTTAAAATTAAATCAAATTTCCCAAGAAATAATTACATACTCAATGACACTATGAAGGCGTTCTAATTAGTGTTAAAATGACGTTGATACATAGATTTAATACTTAGGAAAAGGAGCACATTAAC
>NZ_JACYHC010000561.1:0-3060 GCF_017152085.1 Staphylococcus sp. EG-SA-2 | reverse complement strand
ATTTTAAATATAAGCGCAATTTATCTTAATTAATTAGTTGGTTAGGCCAATAAAAATTATAAAGATATTTGCGCTTTTTAAATAATTTGTGATGTTGATATGTGAAAAATACAACTAACAATTAAAAGCCAAGAGGATTTAATCATAAAATTCCCTCTAGTATTATTAATATTGGAATTTGAACTTAACTTTGCATCAAAAATAAAAATGGGGGTGTGAAATGATGATTCATTCAAAAAGGTTGAGGCTCTGGCTGTATTTAGTATTATTAGCTGTTTTTATTAGCGCGTGTGGTATGAAAGAAGATAAACAAATTAAAGAAAATTTCAACAAAACATTGAGTTTATATCCAACCAAGAATCTCGATGATTTTTATGATAAAGAAGGATTTCGAGATCAAGAGTTTGAAAAAGGAGATAAAGGGACTTGGATTGTTGATTCTGAGATGGTAGTTGAGCTGAAGGATAAAAAAATGGAATCTAGAAGTATGGTGCTCTATATAAATCGTAATACTAGAACAACGAAAGGTAATTTTATTGTTAGAGAATTGTGGGAAGATAGTAAAGGGTATGCACAAAGTAAAGATACAAAATATCCAGTGAAAATGGAACATAATCGAATTATCCCAACCAAACCGATAGCTGATGATAAATTAAGAAAAGAAATCGAAAACTTTAAGTTTTTTGTACAATACGGTGACTTTAAAGATATTAATGATTATAAAGATGGTGACATATCATATAATCCCAATGTACCTAGTTATTCGGCGGAATATCAATTGAGTAACAATGACTACAATGTGAAGCAACTTAGAAAGAGGTATGATATACCAACTAAGAAAGCACCTAAATTATTAATAAAAGGCGATGGTGATTTAAAAGGATCATCTATAGGACACAAAAATTTAGAGTTTACCTTTGTAGAAAATAAAGAAGAAAACATCTATTTTACGGATAGTATTAATTTCAAACCTACTAAATAGGGTTAATAGAAGTTTGGAATGAAAATTTCATAAAGTGTTCAAAATGATTTTTCGTTTTAGTTGTGTAAATTAAAGATTGAGTCAGTATTAAAAATATAAGGTGGAGAAATGATGATGCATTCAAAGAAATTAACGCTCGGTATATGCTTGGTATTACTCATTATATTGATTGTAGGTTATGTCATTATGACAAAAGCAAATGGTCAAAACGCCCAAATTAAAGACACATTTAATCAAACATTAAAATTATATCCAACCAAAAATCTCGATGATTTTTACGATAAAGAAGGCTTTCGAGATCAAGAATTTAAAAAGGGTGATAAAGGTACTTGGATAGTTAATTCTGGAATGAACATCCAATTAAAAGGAGGAGCCTTAAAATCCAGAGAGATGGTACTTTACATCAATCGTAACACTAGAACAACGAAAGGATATTTTATAGTAGGTGAGATAACTAAAGATAAAAAAGGATATACACATGATAAAGATAAAAAATACCCTGTCAAGATGGAACATAATAAAATCATACCAACAAAACCTATAAAAGACGAGAAGTTAAAAAAAGAAATTGAAAACTTCAAGTTTTTTGTACAATATGGCAACTTTAAAGATTTTAAAGATTATAAAAATGGGGATATTTCATACAATCCAAACGTACCAAGTTATTCGGCAAAATATCAATTAAGTAATGATGATTATAATATCCAACAATTAAGAAAAAGATATGATATACCGACTAAAAAAGCACCAGAACTATTGTTGAAAGGTGATGGCGATTTAAAAGGTTCATCCATAGGCTCTAAAGACTTAGAATTTACCTTTGTACAAAATAAAAGAGAGAATATCTATTTTACAGATTCGGTTGAATTTACTCCAAGCGAGGATACAAGTTATGAGTCAAACTAAATAGGGTTAATAGAAGTTTGGATTGAAAATTTCATAAAGTGTTAAAAAATTTTTCGCTTTAAATGTATAAATTAAAGATTGAGTCAGTATTAAAAATATAAGGTGGAGAAATGATGATTCATTCAAAAAGGTTAAAATTGTGTCTATGCCTGATAATACTATCTGTTTTTATAGGCGCTTGCGGAATGAAAAAAGAAGAAAGTAGTAAAGATAAACAAATTAAAGAAAATTTCAACAAAATATTGAGTTTATATCCAACCAAAAATCTTGAAGACTTCTATGATAAGGAAGGCTTTCGTGACGAAGAGTTTGAAAAAGGTGACAAAGGCACTTGGATAATTCACTCTAAAATGATTATTGAGACAAATAATAGCAATATGGAATCTAGAGGAATGGTGCTCTATATAAATCGTAATACTAGAACAACGAAAGGTAATTTTGTTGTTAGAGAAATAACCGAGGATAGTAAAGGGTATTCACATAGTAAAGATACAAAATATCCAGTGAAAATGGAACATAATAGAATCATTCCAACCAAACCGATAGCTGATGATAAATTAAGAAAAGAAATCGAAAACTTTAAATTCTTTGTACAATACGGTGACTTTAAAGATATTAATGATTATAAAGATGGTGACATTTCATATAATCCGAATGTGCCAAGTTATTCAGCAAAGTATCAATTAAGTAATGATGACTATAATGTGAAGCAACTTCGAAAAAGATATAATATTCCAACCAACAAAGCTCCGAAACTATTATTGAAAGGTGATGGTGATTTAAAAGGCTCATCTGTAGGGTCAAAAAATCTAGAATTTACCTTTGTAGAAAATAAAGAAGAAAACATTTATTTTACAGATTCTGTACAATATACTCCAAGTGAGGATACAAGTTATGAGTCAAACGGAATATCAAATAAATCCTGGTAATATAACAAGTAACTCTGAAGAAACAAGTTCGATATCTAAAGTGAGCTGTGAAATATAGGTAGCCATTTCAAAAAATTTAAAGGTGAATTTGATAATGTAGCTCAAGGAGATTGGGGTAAAAAGGCGAAGAATGAACTGGATGATATTAGTAAGAAATTAAAAAATATTCAAAGAACGGAAGTTTAATATTCTAGCCGATTCCTGAAACTAAGACAGCATGCGTTCATTCATGCCATTATTAAT
>NZ_JACYHC010000560.1:0-3072 GCF_017152085.1 Staphylococcus sp. EG-SA-2 | reverse complement strand
AGTTGATAAATTTAAGTAATTTAATCTAAAAATATGATGAAAGAATTTTAAATACTGTGTGACTCTATATACTTTTCAAATCCTTCTTGTAGTTGACGTGTAATTGGGCCAACTTTACCATCATTAATTGGTTCACCATCTAATTTAATAACAGGTGTAACCTCAGCTGAAGTACTTGAAACAATAACTTCATCTGCGTTTTTCAAGAAATCTACAGTAAACGTTTCTTCTTTAAATGGGATGTTATAGTCTTCGGCAATTTTTTTAATTACAATTCGTGTAATACCATTAAGAATATAGTTGTTAATCGGATGTGTATAAATCACACCGTCTTTAATTGCATAAGCATTACTTGAAGATCCTTCAGTTACAGTTTCACCTCGATGTTGAATTGCTTCAACTGCATTATATTTCACAGCATATTCTTTTGCTAATACATTTCCTAATAAGTTCAAGCTTTTAATGTCGCAACGTAACCATCGGATATCTTCAACGGTAACACCATTCACACCATTTTCTAAATGATCATAAGGACGATCATAACTCTTTGTATAAGCAACAATTGCTGGTTCTACTTCAGGTGTCGGGAAGCTATGATTCCTTTCAGCTACACCACGCGTTGCTTGAATATAAATTGCCCCAGTTTCAATTTGATTCATATCAACTAATTTACGAGATAGTTCAATTAATTCTTCTACAGAATAATTTAAATCTAAACCAATCTCATTGGCACTACGTAAAAATCTTTCATAATGTTCTGTTACTGTAAATAACTTACCATTATATACTCGAATGTATTCATAAATACCATCGCCAAATACGTATCCTCTGTCGTTGTATGAAACCTTTGCTTCACTTGGACTTACAAACTCACCATTTAAAAAAATTTTTTCCATATATTATTCCTCCACGCATAATGAATAAATTGCTTCTAAGTAAATACTAGTTGCGTTAAATAACTGTTTTTTAGTGATATATTCATTTTTCTGATGCATTAAATCTTCAGAATCACTAAACATTGCGCCAAATGCTACACCCTTGTCTAAGTTTCTCGCATAAGTACCGCCACCTATAGTATAAGGTTCAGTCATATCATTTGTTTGATTTCTATATGCAGTAACTAACTTTTGTACAAAAGGATCATTTTTATCAACATAATGTGGTGGTTGGACTTTACCTAATTTCACTTCAAAGCCATATTGTTGAATCTCATTTGCAAAACGATCCATAGCTTTTTCAAATTCAAATCCTTCTGGGTAGCGTAAGTTGATACCGAAAAGACCTGCGTTTTCATTATCATATGTAATAACACCAATGTTAGTTGTCACGTCACCCATGACATCTGTATGGAATTTCATTCCCATCTTTTCACCAAAATCTGAATTAAATAAGTAGCGATTACTAAATGCTACAAACGCTTGTGCATTATTATCAAGATTTAATGATGCTAAGAATTTTAGTAAGTAAAGACCCGCATTCACACCGATAGATGGATCCATACCATGAACCGCTTTACCTTCAACTGTTAAAACTAGAATGCCACTATCAACAGTACTATCACCTTGTAAATGATTTTGTTCTAAAAAGTACTCAAAGTCTTGAATAACATCTGTCATATTTTCTTTAACAAGCACTCTTGCTTCTGCATGATCAGGCACCATGTTGTAACGTTCACCAGATTTAAAAGTTATTAATTCATAATCAGGTTCATCTTGATCTTCAGCAAGCTTATTTTGAACTAAGTCAAATGTTGTAATGCCTTTTTCACCATGAATACACGGAAATTCTGCATCTGGTGCAAAACCTAATGTTGGCATTTCTTCTGTTTTAAAATAGCGATCCGTACATTTCCAATCAGATTCTTCATCCGTACCAATAATCATATGAATACGTTTCTTCCAATCCACATTCATATCTTCTAATATCTTAATTGCATAATAAGCAGCAATTGTTGGACCTTTGTCATCAAGTGTACCTCTAGCTATGATAGCATCTTCTGTTACAACCGGCTCGAACGGATTACTATCCCATCCATCACCAGCAGGAACAACGTCAACATGACATAAGATACCTAATACGTCATTTCCTTTACCTGCCTCAATTCTTCCTGCAATATGATCCACATCATGTGTTGTAAATCCATCTCTATGTGCAATTTCATACATGTAGTCTAATGCCTTACGAGGACCTGGACCAACTGGTGCGTCTTCTGATGCTTTTGCATCATCTCTCACACTTTCAATTGCTAATAATCCTTTTAAGTCATTAATGATTTGATCTTCGTATTGTTGAACTTTTTCTTTCCACATTCGAAATCGACTTCCTTTTTTCTATAAGTTAAATTCTATTTTACATGAAAAGATATAAAAACTACAATAAGATGTCAGAAAATAATAAAAAGGAACAAAACGATGCTATTGATATGACACAAATCATAAATAGCTGCTTTGTTCCTTTTTTAATTTATATATTTAAAATACACATATTCAAGAGCTCGAGATATAAGTCAATGTACTAGGCACACAATTTAATATTGACAGTAATTAACCGAACGAAAATGCGCCCCGGGGCCCCAACACAGAGAATTTCGAAAAGAAATTCTACAGACAATGCAAGTTGGCGGGGCCCCAACACAGAAGCTGGCCAATAGTCAGCTTTCAATAATGTGCAGGTTGGGGTAAGGGCCCCAACACAGAGAATTTCGAAAAGATAAAGAAATACGTTTTCTTTAGATATTAGTATTTCTTATGAATGAGTTTCACGCATGTATTCTTCTTTCTATATGCATATTAGCTATGACTAACGATAAAGAACCACTATATAATAAATCATAGTGGTTCTTTATCATTTCTGTCCTACTCACATCTTATTCTTTATCAGATAATGCATTTTTATTCTTTTTTAAATCTTCTTCAGTGACGATACGTAAATTATTATTTGGTGCTGCGCCACCTTCATCATCAAATTTACCTTTTTCAATACTTTCGTCAGTCTTATTGTCATATTCGGTAAATTTTGATTTTTCTTCTTCGAAAAATGCTTTTGGATTATTTTTTAATCTATTAGCATATT
>NZ_JACYHC010000559.1:0-3073 GCF_017152085.1 Staphylococcus sp. EG-SA-2 | reverse complement strand
TAAAAATGGTAAAATACTATCTAATGCACGCATAACTAGCGAAATGTCACATGACCGGTACTGATCATCATTATTCGGCGTCGGAACGGCAATGATAAAAACATCAGATGCTTCTGGCGTTGTAGATACCTTCAATTTTCCCGATGACAGTACCTCTTCATAAACCTCTTGTAACCCAGGTTCTTCAATACTAATTTGACCACTTTGTAACTTATCAATCGTTTGCTGATTAATATCAACACCAAGCACATCGACGCCATGCTTTGCAAACATAATTGATGTTGGTAAACCAATATAACCTAAGCCAACTACTGTTAACTTCATACTATAACCTCCAAATAAAACGATTTGTATGTTGATTTTATTTAATAGATGACTTATGCCTTATCTTTGGTTGTCGTTTCATCCATGATGTCCGCAATAACAAGTGACATTTTTCCAGGAATAACTTCAAGTGCATTATTATTTTCATATAACGTATTGCTGTATGTTAAATTGCCGAATAATTTTCTAAAGACCGACAACTTATTAAAATACTTATTTAACACTGAAGGCATGTTGATCAATACCGTTTTACGATGTGATTGGCGACGTATTTCATACATTACTGACGATGTATCAAAGTAAAAACTATCTTGAGGATGATACACGCCTGTCACTTCTAATGATATTAATTGATCAATAAATGCTGTCAGATGTTTAATATATAATGCACTGCGCTGATTGTTAATATTGGGAATGATTGGCAGTCGCTTTGACAATTGCATTAACCGTTGGAAATTTCCTGGGCAATGTGCACCATAAATCATTGGTGGTCTCACAATTGCTACTTTAAACGAATCACTAATCAACTCTTGTAATGCTTGTTCAGCGAACTTTTTGGAAATACCATAGTTGGTCGTAGGGTTCATTGGTGTTTGTGTATCAATTTGATCTGATTTACCAACCTGACCTTCTTTTCCATAAACTGCCATAGTACTCATAAAAATAAATTGTTTAACGTCTTCAGCTTTAGCCTTTTGTGCCAATTGTTTCGTAAGCAACATATTCACTTGCATATAATCAGATAGCCTTGCTTGAGGTGAATTGTTGTGAACCAAAGCTGCTGTATGAATTAAAACATCATAATCTTTGAACGAGGTCGACTTCCATAATTGATTCCTAACATTAATTTGATCTACTTGATGTCCTTGTTCAATAAGCTTATCTTTTAAAGCATTACCGATATATCCATGTACGCCTGTAATTAAAATATTTTTTCTCATTAGTGATGCACACCTTCTGAAGTAACGATATTTTTAATTGTTTTATATATGATATACATATCAAGCATCATAGATTGATGTGTTAAGTAATAATGATCATACGCTACTTTTTGATCATCAGTAATATCATCTCTCCCCATCACTTGAGCTAGTCCTGTCACACCTGGTCTAATCGTATGCACGTTCGCTTTTGTACGTTTTTCGATTAATTCGTATTGATTATAAAGCGCTGGTCTAGGACCTACAATTGACATTTCTCCTTTTAAAACATTCAATAATTGTGGCAATTCATCAATAGAGGTCTTACGAATGACCTTCCCTGTCTTTGTTATATACGATGTTGAATCCATTAAATCAGTTGCAACATTAGGTGTGTCTATTTTCATTGATCTAAACTTATAAATATTAAACAATTCATTATTAATCGTCGGTCTTTTTTGTTTGAAAATGGCTGGTCCAGGTGATTCCATTTTAATTAGTAATGCTGTAATTAACAGAATCGGACTTAAAACTACTAAACCATATATTGAACTCACTACATCGAATAATCGCTTCATAATTATCTCCTCACTTCAACAGATTGTAATACTTCATAGTATTAATTTCTCTCGTATATTTATCTTTAAACAGTTGATGTGCGCGCTCACCCATCTCGTGCAATTCCTTACTCGAGTGAGTGTTGATGAAGTTATAAATGGCATGTGCATCGCCATTATCAATTTGGATACCCGCATCATATTGTTCAACATGTTGAACGATATCAGATTGCTTATCCATGATGAGTACCAACGGTTTCTTAGCTGCAAGGTAGCCATAATTCTTGCTCGGAACGCCTAAACCGACGCCTTCTTTAATCAGCGATGCAATACATACATCCGCAATTTTTAATACGTCAGCATAGTCTGTACCTGTTAAAAACTCAAACATTTTAACATTTTCAATACGATGGTCTTCTATTGCCGTTTTGACATCTGCAAATTTCTTACCATGACCACAAAGTATTGTTAACGTTTGAGGCTGATCCTTATTTAATTTTAAAAATGAGATAAGTGTCTCCATATCCTGTAACTGCCCCATATTACCGCTATACAATAAAATTTTGTCGTATTGCTCACGGTAAGCTTTAAATGTGTCATTATAGATACGATTGTCTTGTAATTGACGCATGTCATACCAGTTAGGAATCACATGGATATTGTCAGCATTTTTAGAAATTTGATGATTTAGTAAGTAGTTTTTCATTTCCGTACCAAGGACAATGACATTTTCAGCATTCTTGTAGACATGTCTATTAATGTAACGCATCAGCTTATCAATCATGCTACCTGGACGAGTTGCACCTGTCTTAATCGCATTATCAGGTGCTATATCATACACCACAAAAGAATATTTTTTCTTAAGCAGTCTGTGTAAAACGTCTGGTATTAATGGCAAGATTGGTGGATTAGAGTAAACAAGAATCTGATCATATTTCAACATTTTAGGTATATTAATCACGAATTTTGAAAATAAACTAAAGAAATTGATGATCCTTCCAACCTTACTTTTGTTATTAAACCTCGAATACTTGAGACGTCGAATGCGAATTCCACGATGCATCTCGGTTTTAGAAACCTGTTTATGATTACTATATTCATATGGCCATCCACACATGACATCGACATTAATGTGATTCGCAATTAAATCTTCCGCCAATTGAGTTGGTAACGTCGCAGAAGATACATATTCCGGATAAAAATACTGACATAAAATCAAAATCTTTTTTTCACTCATCTAATCGACGTCCTTTTTATTAATGAATTTAGACT
>NZ_JACYHC010000558.1:0-3074 GCF_017152085.1 Staphylococcus sp. EG-SA-2 | reverse complement strand
ATGATTTAGCGCGATTAAAGTCACATTATAATATTGAAGTTCCTGAAGATGCAGAAATCATAGCGTGGTTTGATGCGATAGGGAAAAAACGTGGCTTAATTCGACGTGGTAATGAAATTGATTACGAAGCAGTCATTGAACTGATTATTTATGATATTCGAAATGCTAAAATAGGAAATTATTGTTTTGATATTTTTAAAGATATGACTGAGGAATTAGCAAATGACGCTAACAATTAAAGAAGTTACGCAGTTGATTAATGCGGTTAATACAATAGAAGAATTAGAAAATCATGAATGCTTTTTAGATGAGCGAAAAGGTGTTCAAAATGCCATAGCTAGGCGCAGAAAAGCGTTAGAAAAAGAACAAGCTTTAAAAGAAAAGTATGTTGAAATGACTTACTTTGAAAATGAAATATTAAAAGAGCATCCTAATGCTATTATTTGTGGGATTGATGAAGTTGGAAGAGGACCTTTAGCAGGTCCAGTCGTTGCATGCGCAACAATTTTAAATTCAAATCACAATTATTTGGGCCTTGATGACTCGAAAAAAGTACCTATTACGAAACGTCTAGAATTAAATGAAGCACTAAAAAATGAAGTTACTGCTTTTGCATATGGTATCGCGACAGCTGAAGAAATAGATGAATTTAATATTTATAAAGCTACTCAAATCGCCATGCAGCGAGCTATTGATGGATTATCAGTACAACCAACGCATTTATTGATAGACGCGATGACGCTTGATAATGCACTGCCTCAAGTATCTTTAATCAAGGGTGATGCAAGAAGTGTGTCCATTGCAGCTGCAAGTATCATGGCGAAGGTTTTTCGTGATGATTATATGACACAGTTATCTAAAGATTATCCTGAATACGGTTTTGAAAAAAACGCGGGTTATGGTACCAAACAACATTTACTAGCAATCGATGATATTGGCATTATGAAAGAGCATAGAAAAAGCTTTGAACCTATAAAATCGTTACTGTAAATCGTAAAATTCAATTAAATGATAAAAAAGTAGCATTTAAGTTTACAATAGCGCTTACATTTTTTATAATTGTAAGGGAACTTAACCTAAGTAACAGGAGGATGGAAGATGAATATCCACGAGTATCAAGGTAAAGAAATATTTCGTTCAATGGGCGTTGCAGTTCCAGAAGGACGAGTAGCATTTACTGCTGAAGAAGCGGTGGAGAAAGCAAAAGAATTAAATTCTGATGTATATGTTGTAAAAGCACAAATTCATGCTGGAGGTAGAGGTAAAGCAGGCGGAGTAAAAATTGCTAAATCTTTATCTGAGGTAGAAACATATGCAAAAGAATTATTAGGGAAAACTTTGGTGACACATCAAACTGGTCCAGAAGGTAAAGAAATTAAACGTTTATATATCGAAGAAGGTTGTGCTATTCAAAAAGAATATTACGTTGGATTCGTTATTGATCGTGCGACTGACCAAGTAACATTGATGGCGTCTGAAGAAGGGGGCACTGAGATTGAAGAAGTTGCTGCGAAGACTCCTGAAAAGATCTTCAAAGAAACTATCGATCCAGTAATCGGACTTTCACCATTCCAAGCAAGACGAATTGCGTTTAATATTAATATTCCTAAAGAATCTGTTAACAAAGCTGCTAAATTCTTATTAGCACTTTATAATGTATTCATTGAAAAAGATTGTTCAATCGTAGAAATCAACCCATTAGTTACAACAGCTGATGGTGATGTATTGGCATTAGATGCTAAAATTAATTTTGATGATAATGCATTATTCAGACATAAAGATGTTGTAGAATTACGTGATTTAGAAGAAGAAGATCCGAAAGAGATTGAAGCGTCTAAACATGATTTATCATACATTGCATTAGATGGTGACATCGGATGTATGGTTAATGGTGCAGGTTTAGCCATGGCAACAATGGATACGATTAATCATTTCGGTGGAAACCCAGCCAATTTCTTAGATGCAGGCGGAAGCGCTACTAGAGAAAAAGTAACTGAAGCATTTAAAATCATTTTAGGTGATGAAAATGTTAAAGGTATTTTTGTAAACATTTTCGGTGGCATTATGAAATGTGATGTTATCGCAGAAGGTATCGTTGAAGCTGTAAAAGAAGTAGATTTAACTTTACCACTAGTTGTACGCTTAGAAGGTACAAATGTTGAGTTAGGTAAAAAAATCTTAAAAGACTCAGGATTAGCAATTGAACCAGCAGCAACAATGGCTGAAGGTGCACAAAAAATTGTTAAACTAGTCAAAGAAGCATAAGGAAAGGATGGGAGCACTAAGATGAGTGTATTTATAGATAAGAATACTAAAGTAATGGTACAAGGTATTACAGGGTCTACTGCCCTTTTCCATACAAAACAAATGCTTGATTATAGTACGAAAATAGTAGCAGGTGTGACGCCTGGTAAAGGTGGTCAAGTTGTTGAAGGCGTTCCTGTTTTCAACACTGTTGAAGAAGCTAAAAATGAAACTGGGGCAACGGTTTCAGTCATTTACGTTCCAGCACCATTTGCTGCAGACTCAATTTTAGAAGCAGCTGATGCAGACTTAGATATGGTTATTTGTATCACTGAACATATTCCTGTATTAGACATGGTTAAAGTTAAACGCTACTTACAAGGTAGAAAAACACGTTTAGTTGGTCCGAACTGTCCAGGTGTGATTACAGCAGATGAATGTAAAATTGGTATTATGCCTGGCTATATTCACAAAAAAGGTCATGTTGGTGTAGTATCACGTTCAGGTACACTAACATATGAAGCAGTGCACCAATTGACTGAAGAAGGTATTGGTCAAACTACAGCTGTTGGTATTGGTGGAGACCCAGTCAACGGAACAAACTTTATTGATGTTTTAAAAGCATTCAATGAAGATGACGAAACGAAAGCAGTTGTTATGATTGGTGAAATCGGTGGTACAGCTGAAGAAGAAGCAGCTGAATGGATTAAAGCGAATATGACAAAACCAGTTGTAGGCTTTATCGGTGGACAAACAGCACCTCCTGGAAAACGTATGGGACATGCTGGTGCAATCATTTCAGGTGGTAAAGGTACTGCTGAAGAGAAAAT
>NZ_JACYHC010000557.1:0-3121 GCF_017152085.1 Staphylococcus sp. EG-SA-2 | reverse complement strand
TGGAAACATAGATTAAGTTATTAAGGGCGCACGGTGGATGCCTTGGCACTAGAAGCCGATGAAGGACGTTACTAACGACGATATGCTTTGGGGAGCTGTAAGTAAGCTTTGATCCAGAGATTTCCGAATGGGGAAACCCAGCATGAGTTATGTCATGTTATCGATATGTGAATACATAGCATATCAGAAGGCACACCCGGAGAACTGAAACATCTTAGTACCCGGAGGAAGAGAAAGAAAATTCGATTCCCTTAGTAGCGGCGAGCGAAACGGGAAGAGCCCAAACCAACAAGCTTGCTTGTTGGGGTTGTAGGACACTCTATACGGAGTTACAAAGGACGACATTAGACGAATCATCTGGAAAGATGAATCAAAGAAGGTAATAATCCTGTAGTCGAAAATGTTGTCTCTCTTGAGTGGATCCTGAGTACGACGGAGCACGTGAAATTCCGTCGGAATCTGGGAGGACCATCTCCTAAGGCTAAATACTCTCTAGTGACCGATAGTGAACCAGTACCGTGAGGGAAAGGTGAAAAGCACCCCGGAAGGGGAGTGAAATAGAACCTGAAACCGTGTGCTTACAAGTAGTCAGAGCCCGTTAATGGGTGATGGCGTGCCTTTTGTAGAATGAACCGGCGAGTTACGATTTGATGCAAGGTTAAGCAGTAAATGTGGAGCCGTAGCGAAAGCGAGTCTGAATAGGGCGTTTAGTATTTGGTCGTAGACCCGAAACCAGGTGATCTACCCTTGGTCAGGTTGAAGTTCAGGTAACACTGAATGGAGGACCGAACCGACTTACGTTGAAAAGTGAGCGGATGAACTGAGGGTAGCGGAGAAATTCCAATCGAACCTGGAGATAGCTGGTTCTCTCCGAAATAGCTTTAGGGCTAGCCTCAAGTGATGATTATTGGAGGTAGAGCACTGTTTGGACGAGGGGCCCCTCTCGGGTTACCGAATTCAGACAAACTCCGAATGCCAATTAATTTAACTTGGGAGTCAGAACATGGGTGATAAGGTCCGTGTTCGAAAGGGAAACAGCCCAGACCACCAGCTAAGGTCCCAAAATATATGTTAAGTGGAAAAGGATGTGGCGTTGCCCAGACAACTAGGATGTTGGCTTAGAAGCAGCCATCATTTAAAGAGTGCGTAATAGCTCACTAGTCGAGTGACACTGCGCCGAAAATGTACCGGGGCTAAACATATTACCGAAGCTGTGGATTGTCCTTTGGACAATGGTAGGAGAGCGTTCTAAGGGCGTTGAAGCATGATCGTAAGGACATGTGGAGCGCTTAGAAGTGAGAATGCCGGTGTGAGTAGCGAAAGACGGGTGAGAATCCCGTCCACCGATTGACTAAGGTTTCCAGAGGAAGGCTCGTCCGCTCTGGGTTAGTCGGGTCCTAAGCTGAGGCCGACAGGCGTAGGCGATGGATAACAGGTTGATATTCCTGTACCACCTATAATCGTTTTAATCGATGGGGGGACGCAGTAGGATAGGCGAAGCGTGCGATTGGATTGCACGTCTAAGCAGTAAGGCTGAGTATTAGGCAAATCCGGTACTCGTTAAGGCTGAGCTGTGATGGGGAGAAGACATTGTGTCTTCGAGTCGTTGATTTCACACTGCCGAGAAAAGCCTCTAGATAGAAAATAGGTGCCCGTACCGCAAACCGACACAGGTAGTCAAGATGAGAATTCTAAGGTGAGCGAGCGAACTCTCGTTAAGGAACTCGGCAAAATGACCCCGTAACTTCGGGAGAAGGGGTGCTCTTTAGGGTTAACGCCCAGAAGAGCCGCAGTGAATAGGCCCAAGCGACTGTTTATCAAAAACACAGGTCTCTGCTAAACCGTAAGGTGATGTATAGGGGCTGACGCCTGCCCGGTGCTGGAAGGTTAAGAGGAGTGGTTAGCTTCTGCGAAGCTACGAATCGAAGCCCCAGTAAACGGCGGCCGTAACTATAACGGTCCTAAGGTAGCGAAATTCCTTGTCGGGTAAGTTCCGACCCGCACGAAAGGCGTAACGATTTGGGCACTGTCTCAACGAGAGACTCGGTGAAATCATAGTACCTGTGAAGATGCAGGTTACCCGCGACAGGACGGAAAGACCCCGTGGAGCTTTACTGTAGCCTGATATTGAAATTCGGCACAGCTTGTACAGGATAGGTAGGAGCCTTTGAAACGTGAGCGCTAGCTTACGTGGAGGCGCTGGTGGGATACTACCCTAGCTGTGTTGGCTTTCTAACCCGCACCACTTATCGTGGTGGGAGACAGTGTCAGGCGGGCAGTTTGACTGGGGCGGTCGCCTCCTAAAAGGTAACGGAGGCGCTCAAAGGTTCCCTCAGAATGGTTGGAAATCATTCATAGAGTGTAAAGGCATAAGGGAGCTTGACTGCGAGACCTACAAGTCGAGCAGGGTCGAAAGACGGACTTAGTGATCCGGTGGTTCCGCATGGAAGGGCCATCGCTCAACGGATAAAAGCTACCCCGGGGATAACAGGCTTATCTCCCCCAAGAGTTCACATCGACGGGGAGGTTTGGCACCTCGATGTCGGCTCATCGCATCCTGGGGCTGTAGTCGGTCCCAAGGGTTGGGCTGTTCGCCCATTAAAGCGGTACGCGAGCTGGGTTCAGAACGTCGTGAGACAGTTCGGTCCCTATCCGTCGTGGGCGTAGGAAATTTGAGAGGAGCTGTCCTTAGTACGAGAGGACCGGGATGGACATACCTCTGGTGTACCAGTTGTCGTGCCAACGGCATAGCTGGGTAGCTATGTGTGGACGGGATAAGTGCTGAAAGCATCTAAGCATGAAGCCCCCCTCAAGATGAGATTTCCCAACTTCGGTTATAAGATCCCTCAAAGATGATGAGGTTAATAGGTTCGAGGTGGAAGCATGGTGACATGTGGAGCTGACGAATACTAATCGATCGAAGACTTAATCAAAATAAATGTTTTGCGAAGCAAAATCACTTTTACTTACTATCTAGTTTTGAATGTATAATTTACATTCATATGTCTGGTGACTATAGCAAGGAGGTCACACCTGTTCCCATGCCGAACACAGAAGTTAAGCTCCTTAGCGTCGATGGTAGTCGAACTTACGTTCCGCTAGAGTAGAACGTTGCCAGGCA
>NZ_JACYHC010000556.1:0-3180 GCF_017152085.1 Staphylococcus sp. EG-SA-2 | reverse complement strand
TAGAAGTTCTAGATGAACAAAAAGGTAAAGATAAACAATTAACATTAATTACTTGTGATGATTACAATGAAAAGACAGGCGTTTGGGAAAAACGTAAAATCTTTGTAGCTACAGAAGTCAAATAATCCATTACGCTAATGGATGAATATATTGAGTGGAAAACAGTCTTGATTGCGAGACTGTTTTTTTGTTTGGTGTGAGGCACCAATGACGACGTGTCATTGGTGGAGATTGTAAAAATACATAATAAAAAGGAGCGACAATGGATGCCGCTCTTTTTTATGTACTACATACCGATTTTCAACCATCTCTTTCTACTTAGTAATAAGACAATAGTATTAACTATAAATAGAAGAACGAAGAATGATACTGTATTTATAATTTCAGTAGGACATATAAATGTTGACTCGTTATTCAATATTTTTTCTACGGCACGATACATCGTGTTGCTCGCCTCAAACGGAGCAACGATACCAAATATATTTTTATTAATGGCAACTAAGATGACTGAACCAATCCAATATACAATGCTGATACCTAAGCTGATTAAAATGTTAGGTGAAACCATACTAATCGTTCCAACAACTAAGATATATTGTAAGATAACGAGTGAAAATAAGATTATTAATAGTAAGTAATGTGAGAAATCCGAATATATAATTGAAATAATTGTGATACTTAGAATTATGAACACTAAACATTCAAAAAATAACACTGCTACCTTTTTATAGAAGAAGGTAAAGATATTATCGCCAATCAATTTATAAAACAGGGTATTTTTATTCGAATACTCTTTATTAATAAAATATGCAATAACAAATGAAAATAGTAAGAACCCTAATTGCGTTGCAACAGTATATGAACTGAAGAAAAACTGGCTATAGCTTAAACTTTTAACTTTGTCTATTCCTATTGGTAAAAAATACCCAAGTAAGAAAAGGAATATGAATAGCACACCAAGCGTGTAAATAATTTTATTGGAAATACTTTTTTTAAATTCTAATTTCAAAGTGGACACCTCAATTATAAATTAATGTAATCATTTATGACTTCTTCTTTTGATTGGTACTCTTCTATTTGAAGGTCTTTAAAAATAAAGTATTTACCCGGCAAAGCACTTAAATCGGATAAATTATGTGTAATATTGATAATAGTTTTAGTTTGATGGCTTTGAATAAAATCATTTAAAAATTCATAAATTTCATTAACTGTTTTCTTGTCTAAAGCGTTTGTAACTTCATCTAATATGATTAAATCATGATCTTCCAATAAGAAACTTAATAATTTAAGCTTTTGTTTTTGACCATCACTCAAGTTTTTTAGTAGTACGTTAGACGGTATTGCTTCGATGTTTAGTATGTTATAAATCTTATCGAATGTTTGTCGATTGTTTTCAAATTTTGATTTTAACAATGATAATAAAAAATCTTTTGTTATATCATTAGGAATATTTGATGAACTTGATATTAAGGTTACATTTTGAGAAATGGACTTAGGGATATTTCCACTATTATTTAGTAAGAAATCTTTAGCTAATAAAGATTTTCCTACACCATTTTTACCAACAATGTGATTGATCTGACCAAGATAGAAATTTAAATCACAATTGTCAACTAGTTGTTTGTTTTTAACTTTTAAAGAATAGTTATTTAGTTTCATGTATACAACTCCTATGTATAAAGGGATTTATTACACCGATATTTAATTGTATTTTTAAAAATTCTTTCACATTATGTATAGATGTTATAAATTAGTATATCACACTATATTTTGTCCAAATGATAAATATATCGTTATATTTTTACAATATTCTGAAATTTATGTTCGCCTCTGAATGCTATATCCAGTGTAATGTGTTTTGCATATATGAAAGCAATTTCAAAATGTGAATATAGGTTCATTGTGGTATGACAAACTTCATTGCTTGTCATGAGATGGATATAATGAAGACGACTAAAAGAGCAATGAGGAGGATAATCATGGTTAAGGCTATTGCGGTAGATATGGACGGGACGTTTTTAGATTCGAAAAAGACATACGATAAACCGAGATTTGAAGCGATTTTTACTGAACTTAGAAATAGAGATATTACATTTATTGCTGCGAGTGGCAATCAATATGCGAAGTTGAAGTCTATTTTCGGGGATAGAGATATGTATTTTATTTCTGAAAATGGTGCAGTTATTTATAAAGGCAATGAGTTATATAATTATAAAAGCTTTAATCGTCAGGTGTTTCAACAGGTCGTCGATTACTTAAATATGAATCAAAGTATTGATCAACTCGTCATCTGTGGTTTGAAAAGCGCGTATATTTTAAAACATACTTCTGAAGCATTTAAAGAAGATACGAGATTTTATTATCATCAGTTAAAAGAAATTGACAGTCTACAACAATTACCTGAGGATGATTATGTCAAAATAGCATTTAATATTAATCGTGAGACGCATCCAAATGTTGACGAAGAAGTAGCAACGCAATTCAGCAATGATATTAAACTTGTCTCAAGTGGGCACGATAGCATTGATATTATTATGCCAAACATGACTAAGGGGCAGGCATTAAAACGATTGTTAGATAAATGGGGAATGTCTTCTTCAGAGCTCATGGCCTTCGGAGATGCGAATAATGATAAAGATATGCTTGCGTTCGCTAAGCATAGTTATGTGATGGAAAATAGTCATGATGAAGAATTGTTCAAGATTGCCTCTGCTGTCGCTCCAAGTAATGATAAGCAGGGTGTTTTAACGATTATCGAACAAGAAGTATTGAACAAGTAGGTAGTACATCATCAATGAAGCGGCTATTATGATACTAAATACATGTTAAATGAAAACTTTGAATACGAATAATCAAATATTAATATATCTCAAACACGTTAGGCAATAATGCCATAGTAAAATAAGCGCACTAAAATCATTTGAATAGATGATAAAATAAAGCGGATTTTAATCAAACTGGTTTTTATACAGATATACAAAATAAAAAGCAAAGGCACATGGCGCGCCTTTGCTTTTAAATATATATTAATTTAAACGTGTTTCACATGTACTAGTGTTAATGACAGATAATGCTGCGTTTAAACCACCTTCAACAAGGTTTTGTACTGCTTCATCAGAGAAGAAAGCAATATGTGGTGTTACTAAAATTCTTTCATGTTCGATTAACTCTAATAATGTT
>NZ_JACYHC010000555.1:0-3198 GCF_017152085.1 Staphylococcus sp. EG-SA-2 | reverse complement strand
AACTTTAATTTTGTGTTTATATAAATTTAAAATGATATCATCGAAAACAAAATATTGTATAAATAGAGAAGAGCAGTAAGACGGTATCTAATTGAAAATGATCTTACTGCTCTTTTATATACTTTATTGAAATACAAAATGGAAATTAATTATTATACAATAGACAAGCTATTGCATAAGTAACACTAACTTTTATCAAAGAAGTGTTACTTTATAATTAATGATTTTATTAGAGCGTCTACATGCGGTTTTAAAGCATCATCGTCTATACCGCCAAAGCCTAATATAAATTTAGGGGTTTTCTTATAGTCTTGATCATCATCAAAATTATAAACTTGTAATTTTAACTTTACTTTGTTTGCTCTATCAAGACACTCTTGTAATGTTAATCCATTTTTTACTGTAATTGTAAAATGCATACCCGTTTCAGCACCTTGAATATCAAGCTGCTCTTTGTAAGGTTTCAATCTTTTTAAAATATAGGTTAGTTTTCTACGATAAATTCGTCTCATTTTATTTAAATGCCTTTCAAAACCACCGGAAGATATAAACATTGCAATAAGGTTTTGCATATGAACAGGTACAGTGTTGCCTTCAATGTGATTTTGAGAATGATATTTTTTCATTATAGAATAGGGTAACACCATATATGCAACTCGACAGCTAGGAAAAATAGACTTTGAAAATGTACTGATATAAATCACTTTTTCTCCTCTTGAATATAGACCTTGAATTGCTGGAATGGGTTTGCCGAAATATCTAAACTCGGAATCATAATCATCTTCTATAATAAATCGTTCTTCTTTTTCTTGAGCCCATTGTATTAATTGAGTTCGTTTTTTTAAGTCCATCACATATCCAGTTGGAAATTGATGGGAAGGCGTTATATATACTATATTTTTTTGTGATTTAATAACTTCATCTACGTTTATTCCATTATCTTCAACTTCAATTTGTTCATATTCAACTTGTTTTTTATCTAAAATATTTTTGATTGGTGGATAACTAGGTTTTTCGATAATAAACGTTGAAGTATAAAGTAAATCGACTAATTGATTTACTAATTGTTCGGTAGATGAGCCAATTATAATTTGATTAGGATCACAAATTACACCACGATTAGTAAATAAATAAAATGCCAGTTGAAATCTTAAATGTAATTCTCCTTGAAAATGTCCTCTACGTAATTGATTTAAATGATTTGTATCATAAAGATCTTTGGAATACTTTCTGAAAAGTTCTATAGGGAAATGTTTCGTATCTATTTCATCCAAATTAAAAGCATAATCATAAGCTTCATCACTCGCTTTTGGTTTATATGAATCATCATCAAAAAGAGAGGGGATAGGTTGATTGTTTAAAATTGTTAAAGATTCAATTTCGGACACAAAATATCCAGAGCGAGGTCTTGAATAAATGTAACCTTCGTCTAATAGAAGTTGATATGCATGCTCTACGGTTGTTTGGCTGATAGATAAATGTTTGCTTAATTGTCTTTTAGAATAAAATTTATCGCCTTCTTTAAATTGACCTTCAATTATTTGTTTTTTTAATTTTTCATAAAGTTGATGGTATAAAGTGTTTTTCAATTTTATAACTGACCTCCTAAATTTATCTTATTTTGTACCTTTTTAAATATCAGTTTATACATTACAATGTATTTAATCAACTTGAAAAGGGGTTTTATGTATAATGAGTAAAATTATTGGATCAGACAGAGTCAAAAGAGGTATGGCTGAAATGCAAAAAGGCGGCGTTATTATGGATGTCGTTAATGCTGAGCAAGCAAGAATTGCAGAAGAAGCAGGCGCGGTAGCAGTTATGGCATTAGAACGAGTACCTTCTGATATTAGAGCTGCTGGTGGCGTTGCACGTATGGCAAACCCTAAAATTGTAGAAGAAGTAATGAATGCTGTTTCTATTCCAGTCATGGCTAAAGCACGTATTGGTCATATCACTGAAGCAAGAGTATTAGAGGCGATGGGTGTTGACTATATTGATGAATCAGAAGTGTTAACACCAGCAGATGAGGAATATCACTTAAGAAAAGATCAATTTACAGTACCATTTGTATGTGGATGTCGTAATTTAGGTGAAGCTGCGCGTAGAATTGGTGAAGGTGCTGCTATGTTACGTACTAAAGGTGAACCAGGTACAGGTAATATTGTTGAAGCTGTAAGACATATGAGACAAGTTAATTCAGAAGTTAGTCGATTGACTGTAATGAATGATGATGAGATTATGACTTTTGCGAAAGATATCGGTGCGCCTTATGAAATTTTAAAACAAATTAAAGACAATGGTCGTTTACCGGTAGTTAACTTTGCAGCTGGTGGCGTTGCGACTCCTCAAGATGCTGCTTTAATGATGGAATTAGGTGCTGACGGTGTATTCGTTGGATCAGGTATTTTTAAATCAGAAGATCCAGAAAAATTTGCTAAAGCAATTGTTCAAGCAACAACACATTACCAAGACTATGAACTAATTGGAAGATTAGCAAGTGAACTTGGCACTGCTATGAAAGGTTTAGATATCAATCAATTATCATTAGAAGAACGTATGCAAGAGCGTGGTTGGTAAGATATGAAAATAGGTGTATTAGCATTACAAGGTGCAGTACGTGAACATATTAGACATATTGAATTAAGTGGTCATGAAGGTATTGCAGTTAAAAAAGTTGAACAATTAGAAGAAATCGAGGGCTTAATATTACCTGGTGGCGAGTCTACAACGTTACGTCGATTAATGAATTTATATGGATTTAAAGAGGCTTTACAAAATTCAACTTTACCTATGTTTGGTACATGCGCAGGATTAATAGTTCTAGCGCAAGATATAGTTGGTGAAGAAGGATACCTTAACAAGTTGAATATTACTGTACAACGAAACTCATTCGGTAGACAAGTTGACAGCTTTGAAACAGAATTAGATATTAAAGGTATCGCTACAGATATTGAAGGTGTCTTTATAAGAGCGCCACATATTGAAAAAGTAGGTCAAGGCGTAGATATCCTATGTAAGGTTAATGAGAAAATTGTAGCTGTCCAGCAAGGTAAATATTTAGGCGTATCATTCCATCCTGAATTAACAGATGACTATAGAGTAACTGATTACTTTATTAATCATATTGTAAAAAAAGCATAGCTTAATGTATGCTAAATCAACGAATTATTGATATTTATAGATTTGTTGAGAAGA
>NZ_JACYHC010000554.1:0-18173 GCF_017152085.1 Staphylococcus sp. EG-SA-2 | reverse complement strand
TCAACACACTTTGGAAATTATCTACGTCTTTGATTGTGTTGTATCATTTCTCTTGCATTTTCTCGAGTTAAATCAGTAACACTTGCACCTGAAATCATTCGTGCAATTTCATCTACTTTATCATCGCCAATTAACTCTTGAACTTGTGTTGTTGTACGATCATCTTTTGATGACTTCGAAATTAATAAATGATGGTCGCTCATCGATGCAACTTGTGGCAAGTGAGAAATACAAATAACTTGTATATATTCTGCTATATCTCGCATTTTCTCTGCCATTTTTTGTGCGGCTTGTCCAGATACACCTGAGTCAACCTCATCGAATAAAATTGCAGTTTGACCTCTCGATTTAACAAAAATACTTTTTAACGCTAACATAATTCTAGAAAGTTCTCCACCTGATGCAATTTTATTTAAACTTTTTAATGGTTCCCCTTTATTTGGACTGATTAAAAATTCTACAAATTCGATTCCATCAATATTCGGTTCTTCTAATTTTTTAAATGAAATCTCAAGATTTGCGTCTTTCATTTGTAAGTTTTGAATTTCCGATACAATGTGGTCTCTTAACTCCCTAGCGACTATACGACGCTGCTTTGATAACGCTTGTCCAACCTCTATAACTTGATTATACAATGCATTTATTTCTTCTCGTAACTGCGATGTACTTTGTTCATAGTTTTCAATTTTATTGATTTCATTATTAAGCTTTTCTTGATATGCGATTAATTCTGAAATATCTTTTCCATATTTACGTTTTAAATTATTCAGCAAATTCATACGAGATTCATACTCGTTTAACACTTGTTCGTCGAATTCTGTATTAGCCATTTCATCATATAACTCATGTTTTGCATCTTCTAAAATGTAATAAAATTGATCAATATCTTCTTTTAATTTGTCATATTTATTTGGAACTATATCGTTTATTGTTAACAAATGGTTGCTTAGTTCATACAAACGATCAGTGATAGCATTTTCATCCGTTAATGTCATATGTGCGTTATTAAGCGCTAAGCTTAATTTTTCAGAGTTTTGAATGCGTTTAATATCTATTTCAAGTTGCTCTATTTCGCCTTCTTTTAGATGTGCTTCAGACAATTCTTCTAATTGGAATTTCATTAAATCTAAACGCTGCAGCAATGCTTGGTCTGCTGATTCTAAATCTTCTAACTCTTGCTTTTTGGCTTTATAATTTTGAAAAGTTTGGTGATATTTATCCAACAAATCTTGATAACGTGATTCTGCGTAATTATCCAATAATGTTAAATGGTATTTTTGTTTCAACAAAGACTGCGTTTCATGTTGGCCATGAATATCTAATAATTCTTGCATAACTTTTCGTAAATCTTGTAAAGTAACTGTTTGATTATTAATTTTACAAAGACTTTTACCAGAGCTAAAAATTTCCCGTTTAACTAATAAAAAATCTTCATCTACATCAATATCCATATTTTTCAATATATGTATAGCATCTTTACTCTCGTCAATATCAAATATACCTTCGATGACAGCCTTTTTTTCACCATGTCTTACAAAATCAGATGAAGCTCTCATTCCAATTAATTGTCCAATTGCATCTATAATAATTGACTTACCTGAACCCGTTTCACCACTTAAAACAGTTAAACCATCAGAAAATTGAATTTCTAATTCTTCAATAATAGCAAATTGCTTGATTGATAAGGTTTGTAACATAAACTCATCGCATCCTTATAACAAATTGAAAATTCTTGACTTGATTTCATCACTTGCCTCTTTGCTTCGACAAATAATTAAACAAGTATCATCACCACAAATTGTGCCTAGTACTTCTTCCCAATTGATTTGGTCTAATATAGCTCCAATAGATTGTGCATTACCAGGTAATGTTTTTAGAACAAGTAAATTATCAGTACCATCTATATTAACAAAGGAATCCATTAAATAACGTCCCAATTTTTCTAAAGGATGGAATTTTCTATCATTTGGTAAACTATAAACATATTGACCTGAAGGTATAGGTACTTTAATAAGTTGTAGTTCTTTAATATCACGAGAAACAGTTGCTTGAGTGACATTTAAATCATAATCGTTTAATCGTTTAACTAATTCATCTTGTGTCTCTATCTGTTCATTTGAAATAATTTCTCTAATTTTTATATGCCTAACCGATTTTTTGGGCACAGTAAACACCTCTGATTACGAATATTTATACATTTATTTTAACACATGCACTGATTTACGACTACTAAACACCTTTACGTAAAAAGGGTAAACATGGTTTATCTATCTTGGTTATCTATTTATAAATATTTTTCATATTACGCATAACAATTGCTTAAAATATGTATAAAAATGAATATATGTGTAATAAACTTGCTAATTATTAGATTTAATAAGCGTCAATTGTTTGAACATATTTAATTAAAATCACATTGATGTCACAGATACGAATATTGTCGTATAGAAATTGAAAATTCTATTTTTTAAATGAAAGTCTTCAACATAATTTTAAGTTTCAACATGAGAAAAATCGATTAACAAACAACGTCAGTTGAATATGCCTTTTGAGACATTTCAAACTTTACAATTGTTGCTAATCGATATATTTGCTTTTAGTGATCCCTGCTATAAAATAAATCAACGATTTCTAATAAGTGTTTTGTATTGAATTGTTCATCAATTTGCGTTAGTTCATCCACTGCTGCGTCTCTATGATAAGTCAATTTATCTTCTGCGCCATCTTTCCCTAATAAACTCACGTACGTACTTTTATTATTTTCAAGATCGCTGCCCACTTTTTTACCTAACTTTGCTTCATCACCATAGCAGTCTAATAAATCATCTTTAATCTGGAACATCATACCTAAATGATAACTATAACTTTCTAAATGTTCTTTAGTTGCATCATCGACATTAGCGATATCTGCTGCACTCATAACCGCAAAAGTTAATAATGCTCCTGTTTTTGTTTTGTGTATCATTTCCAAAGTTTCAAGATCAATTGGTTGGCCTTCGCTTTGCATATCTAACATTTGACCGCCGACCATTCCAACATGACCACTTGCTATTGACAGCCGTTGTAGAACTTTTATTTTTACTTCATCAGTTAATCTATCATCACTTGAAATAAGTTCAAATGCTTTAGTTAATAAAGCATCACCTGCTAATATCGCAGTCCACTCACCATATACTTTATGATTTGTTAATTTCCCTCGTCGATAATCATCATTATCCATCGCTGGTAGGTCATCATGAATAAGTGAATATGTATGAATCATTTCTAGTGCAATTGCGCTCTTCACACCTAACTCATACTCGGTATTTAGTGAATCTAAAGTGAGTAATAACAGAACTGGTCGGATGCGTTTACCTCCAGCATTTAATGAATACAACATGCTTTCTTCTAGCTGAGTATCCATTACTGATTTATTTATCGCAACCGATAATTCATTATTGACTTCATCTATTAATTTATTCATCGGTAGATTCGTCATTTTTTACATCCTCAGCTTCTTCTTTTATTAAGTCATTCACCTTTTTTTCGGCATTTTTTAAAGTTGTGTCACAAGCTGCTGATAGTTTCATACCACGTTGATATAAATCTAATGATTCCTCTAAAGATACTGTTTCATTATCTAATTTTTGAACAATTTGCTCTAATTCTTGCATCATTTCTTCAAAACTTTGCGTTTCTTTAGTCATTATTACACCTTACTTTCGTAACTTTTGCATCTACTAAGCCATCTTTCATTGTTAACGTCAATTGATCATTTTCTGTTAAATCTTTAGTACTCGTAATGACTTCGTCTTTTTTATTAACAATTGCATATCCACGCAACATTGTATTAGTTGGACTTAAATTGTTTAAGTTTTCTACTTTATTTTTCAAATCATTTTTATAACTTAATATCTTAGAATTCAATAATTTAACAAGTTGGTTTGTCAATTGAAGATTATTTTGTTGTTCTTGATTAACACTACTTAGTAATGCTTTTAAATTATAACGTTGTTGCAACAGCATTAATCGATGTCTCTGTTGTTCAAAAGTTGCCTGAATTTGTTGTTTCAGTCTCTTTTCTAAATCATCTCGACGTTGTATCTGTTGATCATACAATAAAGTTGGTTGTTTAAACTTGTAATACGATGACAAATGTTCAACATGTTTACGTTGTTGTTCTAAATGTTTCTTGATGAAACGAGTCAATGTAAACTGATATTGCTGTATTTGTTGCAGCAATTCATATTGGTCTGGTGTTGCAATAACAGCAGCTTGAGTTGGAGTCGCAGCTCTGATGTCTGCAGCAAAATCACTTAATGTAAAGTCTGTTTCATGACCTACTGCTGATATAATCGGTGTCTTACAATTATATATTGCACGGACGACAGCTTCTTCGTTGAAATTCCATAAATCTTCTATGGATCCACCACCTCGACCTACAATAATGGTATCTACACCTAAACTATCTGCATATTCAATTTTTTCAATAATGTCGTCTTTTGCTTTTTCACCTTGAACCAAAGTACTAATTTGTATTTGTTCAGCTAATGGAAAACGACTATTTATCGTTGAATGGATATCTCGAATTGCGGCACCTGTACTCGCTGTTAAAACTGCAATTTTTTTAGGAAACTTAGGTATTGATTTCTTATTCGCTTTATCAAAACAACCTTCTTCAGTTAATTTTTTCTTTAATGCTTCTAATTTTTGATATAAGTTCCCTATACCATCTAATTGCATTTTATTTACATAAATTTGATAGTTTCCACGACGTTCAAAAACAGAAACACGTGCTTCTAATAAGACTTCATCTCCTTCTTTAGGTTCGAAGTTTAATTTAGAAGCACTACCTTTGAACATCATGGCACTTATAACGCTTTCTTTATCTTTCACATTAAAGTATAAATGACCACTTGAATGCTTTTTGAAATTTGAAAGCTCACCTTTAATCAATACAGATTGGAGATGTGGATCTTGATCAAATTTATATTTAATATATTTCGTTAAAGCTGAAACACTTAAATAATCTGACATATAACATCACTCAATTTTATTTTTTTATATTACTCAATACACCATTTATAAATTTATAATGATCATCATCACTGAATTGTTTTGTTAATTCAACTGCTTCATTCATTACGACTTTAGCAGGTGTATCACTGTGTAATATTTCATATGTTGCCATTCTTAAAATAATACGATCCGTTTTTAATAAACGTGCAATAGTCCAATCTTTTAAATAAGGACTAATTGTCTCGTCTAATACAGGTTCGTGATCTTTAACGCCAGAAACTAGCCAATGAATAAATTCAAAGTCTAAATCTGGATTATCGTCTTTAATAAAACTTATCGCTTCATTTATCGTTAAATCACTGTCCTTCATTTCTAATTGAAATAAAGTTTGAAAAGCTTGCACTCGGGATTCTTTACGACTCATTTTTAACTCCTTCAAACGTTTGTATTTTTCTTTATTTAATTACTGAATTAGGTATGACATTACTTTTCAATAACGATTTGTGTAATGTGAATATTAATTTGCTTAGGTTCTATCGCTGTCATATTAGAAATTGAATTAAAAATTGACGTTTGAATTTTGTTTGCAGTTTTTGAAATATTAACACCATGTTTTAATGCACAATATACATCTATATATATGCCATCTTCTTTACTCTCGATTTTTAAATCACGGCTTAAATTTTTACGACTAACTTTTTCTAAATTTGTTTCTTTTAATTCAGCAAAATGGCCAGTGATGCCTTCGACTTCCGAAGTAGCTATACTTGCAATAACAGATAGCACTTCTGGCGCTATTTCTACTTTACCTAATTTTGAATTTGAATAATCAGTTACTTTGACCATGGATTGACCTCCTATTAACCTTCATCATTCATAATGCTATTTTGCTCTAAAAAGTTTGTATTAAATTTACCGCTTCTAAATATATCGTTATTCAATAATTTAATATGGAATGGAATAGTTGTATCAATACCAAGAACCACAAATTCACTTAATGCACGAATGCCAGCCATAATCGCTTCATCTCGTGTCGGTTCATGTATGATTAATTTCGCTACCATCGAATCATAATATGGCGGTATCGTATAATTAGTATAACATGCTGACTCTATTCGAACACCATATCCACCTGGTGCAAGATATTGCTCAATTTTACCTGGTGATGGCATAAAGTTCTTGTAAGGATTTTCAGCATTAATTCTAAATTCAATTGCGTGTCCTGTTAATTTAATATCTTCTTGTTTATACGGTAACACGTCACCCATAGCAACTTGTAATTGTAATTTAACTAAATCAATTCCTGTTACCATTTCAGTTACAGGATGTTCTACTTGAATACGTGTATTCATTTCCATAAAATAAAATTTATTATCATTTAAATCATATATAAACTCAATTGTTCCCGCATTTTCATAATTTACAGCTTTCGCTGCACGAACTGCGGCATTTCCCATTTCACGACGTGTTTCATCATCTAAAATTGGGGAAGGTGCTTCTTCCACTAATTTCTGCATACGTCTTTGAATTGTACAATCACGTTCTCCTAAATGAATTACATTACCATAGCTGTCCCCAACAATTTGGATTTCAATATGGCGGAAGTTTTCGATGAATTTCTCCATATAAAGTCCACCATTACCAAATGCAGTTTGAGCTTCTTGTTCTGTCATTCGGAAGCCAGTTTCAAGTTCTTTTTCATCACGAGCAACACGGATACCTTTTCCGCCACCACCAGCAGTAGCTTTAATGATGACCGGATAGCCAATTTTCTTAGCGATTTTCTTAGCTTCTGAGACGTCTTTCATTAAACCGTCACTACCAGGAACAACTGGAACATTGGCTTTGATCATTTCTGCCTTAGCAACATCTTTGATACCCATTTTTTGGATAGATTGATAACTTGGTCCAATGAACTTCAATTGGCATGCTTCGCATAATTCTGCAAAGTCAGCATTTTCAGCTAAAAAGCCATAACCCGGATGAACGCCATCACAACCTGTAGAAGTTGCAATAGATAAGATGTTCGGAATATTTAAATATGAATCTTTAGACAAAGTGGGACCTACGCAATATGCTTCATCAGCAATTTGAGTATGTAGCGCATCTTTATCCCCTTCAGAATAGATTGCAACAGTTTGGATGCCTAAATCACGACAAGCGCGAATAATCCTAACTGCGATTTCACCGCGGTTTGCAATTAAAACCTTTTTCATTATTTCACCTTAAATAACGGTTGGCCATACTCTACCATTTGTCCGTCTTCTACTAAGATTTCAACAATTTCACCTGAAATTTCTGCTTGAATTTCATTAAATAGTTTCATTGCCTCTAAAATACACACTGTTGTTTCATTTGAAACAGTGTCCCCAACTTGCACATATGCTTCTTCGTCTGGAGATGGCGATTTGTAAAATGTACCTACCATAGGTGCATTAATTGTTTTGTGATTATCTGAAGTTGGCTTTGGAGCTTCAGTTTTATTGCTATCAGTTGATTGTGCTTGAGGCATAGGCATTGCCGCAGCTTCAACTGGCATTTGTGAGATTTGTGGCGTGATAATCTCAGTTTCTTTTTCTTTCTTAAGCGTCACTTTGCCTTTAGTATCTTCAATATTGATTTCCGTTAAAGTTGATTTATCCAGAATTTCAATTAATTCTTTGATTTCTTTAAAGTTCATTATTACTGACTCCTTCAGTTTGTTTTCATCTACCCGTCTATTTTACTTGAGACAACTCTTCAATTCAAGCATGTTCATATTGCTGGCGACATTATAAGTCTATCCCAAAGTTATAATAAAACCACATTTTAAATTAAAAACACTTGTGTATTTATTACTTAACATTGACTCATCTTAACTCTTGATTAAAAATTTTATGCATTCAGTTAAACATATCAATGTTATTTTTATTAGCTATTATGTTTTATCCTCAACAATATGATATGTAGATATATACCTTTACTCATGTCTATGTTTTTTCACTACCAATTAGACGATTCGTTTTATATTTTAAAAATTATTTTAAAAATAAAAAGCCTCATATCAGCATATAACCTATAATCATTTTAGGCAATAGCTTTATGAGACTTATTTAGAATATCTTACGTTAAATCAGTATAGTGAATACAAGCTATTTGTTAACAAATTAGAGATTATCCTCTTGAAATGTAGCTTCCATCACCAGTGTTGATAATTAAAACGTCACCTTCGTTTACAAATAAAGGTACATTTAATGTATAACCAGTTTCAACAGTTGCCGATTTAGTGGCACCAGTTGCAGTATCACCTTTAATACCAGGTTCTGTTTCAGTTACTGTTAATTCAACAGTTTTAGGTAATTCAACACCGATAGTTTCACCTTCGTATGTTTGAATTTGTACTTCCATACCTTCTTTTAAGTAATTCAATTCTTCTTTTAAGTAATCACTTGAAAGTTCTGTTTGTTCAAAGCTTTCATTATCCATAAATACATGATTATCTCCGTCAGCATATAAATATTGCATGCGACGATTTTCAATCATTGCTGGTTCAACTTTTTCACCAGCTCTAAACGTTTTCTCTTGAATTGCACCAGTTCTTAAATTACGTAATTTTGAACGAACGAATGCTGAACCTTTACCAGGCTTTACATGTTGGAAGTCTATAACTTTCCAAATAGCGTTATCAACAGAAATTGTTAAACCTGTTTTAAAATCATTAACCGAAATCATTCAGTTTCCTCCTCATTTTACACGCTTATGTTAAAACTATAAGGTCTTTTGTGCATTTAGTAAAGACTTGACAACCATTTTCTGTAATTAAAATATCATCTTCTATTCTTATACCGCCCAAACCTTCTATATAAACACCAGGTTCTACTGTAACACAGTTGTTAACTTGAAGTTTATCTTGTATCGTACGAGCCAGCATTGGCCCTTCATGGATTTCTAAACCAATACCATGTCCTAGTGAATGTCCAAATTCTTTTCCATACCCTTTTGACTCTAAATAGTTTCTTGAAATGGCATCAGCTTCTGCACCAGTCATGCCAGGTCTAATCTCATTAATTGCTTTCATTTGAGATTCAAGTACTATTTGATATATTTCTTTCAGTTTAGGATCTGGTTCTCCAATAGCAAATGTTCTAGTAATATCTGAACAATAGCCGTTATAATACGCGCCAAAATCTAATGTAATCATGTCGCCTTTTTCAATAATTTTATCACTTGCAACACCATGTGGTAATGCACCTCTATGACCAGATGCTACAATCGTATCAAATGATGGTCCATCTGCTCCTAATTCTAGCATTTTACTTTCTAATATTGCCTTTAATTCTTTTTCAGTCATACCTGCTTTTACAACAGTTAAAATATATTCATATGTTTCATCAACAATATTAGCTGCTTTTTGAATTAAAGCAATTTCGTCAACATCTTTGACGTCTCTAATTTTATCTACAGTATTAGAAATGCTTATTAATGATATACGGCTTTTATTTAATTCAAGGTATGTATCATAACTTACATGATGCCCCTCAAAACCTATATTTTCAAAATTTTCTTGGTGTAGCAATTCTTTAATCTCACCAATAATAGTAGATTTACGATTAATAATTTCATAATTTGGCGCCTGCTTAGTTGCTTGATCAATATATCTAAAGTCTGTTATCAAATATTGTTTATCTTTAGATATGATAAGTGCTCCACTGGTACCAGTAAAACCTGATAAATATCTTCTATTGTAATCCGAAAGAATGATAATCGCATCTAAATGTTTTTGTTCTAAAATACGATGCACTTGTGTTATTCTGCTCATCTTATTACCTCCTAGTGAAACGTTTGTGCATTTCAACTTTATACATTAAAATAATATCATAATAAGGATAAAAAATAATAGATATTGATTTTAGGGAGATAGTAATGAAAAAATTGGTTTCAATTGTTGGCGCAACATTATTGTTAGCTGGATGTGGATCACAAAATTTAGCACCATTAGAAGAAAAAACAACAGATTTAAGAGAAGATAATCATCAACTCAAACTAGATATTCAAGAACTTAATCAACAAATTAGTGATTCTAAATCTAAAATTAAAGGGCTTGAAAAGGATAAAGAAAACAGTAAAAAAACTGCATCTAATAATACGAAAATTAAATTGATGAATGTTACATCAACATACTACGACAAAGTTGCTAAAGCTTTGAAATCCTATAACGATATTGAGAAAGATGTAAGTAAAAACAAAGGCGATAAGAATGTTCAATCGAAATTAAATCAAATTTCTAATGATATTCAAAGTGCTCACACTTCATACAAAGATGCTATCGATGGTTTATCACTTAGTGATGATGATAAAAAAACGTCTAAAAATATCGATAAATTAAACTCTGATTTGAATCATGCATTTGATGATATTAAAAATGGCTATCAAAATAAAGATAAAAAACAACTTACAAAAGGACAACAAGCGTTGTCAAAATTAAACTTAAATGCAAAATCATGATAGGAGTCTTTTAATGCGTAATATAATATTTTATCTTGTACTTATTATTGCTGCGATTGGATTAGTAATGAATCTAGATGCCTTTATTTTTTCAATCGTCAGAATGTTAATCAGCTTTGCTGTAATAGCTGGTATTATTTATCTGATTTATTATTTCTTCATCTTAACTGAAGACCAACGCAAATATCGCAAAGCAATGCGTAAGTATAAAAGAAATCAAAGAAGAAAATAGATAAAAAAACGGAAGCACTTGTAGGTAAAATAGTCTACGTGCTTCCATTTTTTATTCTAAAAACTACTTTCTAAACATCCATTCATCTGAACGATATTTTTCAGTTAATTCTTCCACTTCTGCCAATTGAGCTTCTGTTAATTCAAGTGGCTTTAATTCTATATTTAAACCTTTCTTAAAACCTTTCTCGAAAGCTTCTTCCATTTGACTAATAGTAATGTGTTCATCTGAAATATCATTGATGGCAACTGCTTTTTCAACGAATGCCTCTTTCATTTTTAATTTTAATCTTTCATTTTTATAAATAAACATATCAAACAGTTCATCAATATCAATATCTTGTAAAATCGAACCGTGTTGGAGGATTACGCCCTTTTGTCTCGTTTGAGCACTCCCAGCAATCTTACGGCCTTCAACAACTAGCTCATACCAACTTGGTGCATCAAAACACACTGAACTTCGAGGTTGTTTTAATTTTTGACGCTCTTCAGGCGTTTTAGGTACCGCAAAATAAGTATCAAATCCTAAGTTTTTAAATCCTTCTAATAATCCTTGTGAAATCACTCTGTACGCTTCTGTAACTGTAGAAGGCATATTCGGATGCGATTCAGGCACAATCACACTGTAAGTTAACTCTTTATCATGTAGCACCCCACGGCCACCAGTTTGACGCCTTACGAGACCAAAACCTTTCTCTTTAACCTTATCAATATCAATTTCTTTTTGTAGCCTTTGGAAATACCCTATTGATAATGTTGCAGGATTCCATGTGTAAAAACGTATAACTGGATCAATTTCACCTCTAGAGACAAAATTTAATAACGCTTCATCCATTGCCATATTATAATATGGGTCTTTACTTCCTGTATTAATAAAATTCCAAGTTTCAGTCATATTCAAGAACTCCTATCAGCAAAATGTATAATATTTGATTCGCTAATTAATCAATTTAACTAAATGAATAATAATTGCAATTCTTTAGTGAAATATTTTGATAATTTGACCTAACAGTCTTATAATTATATTATCGTTTAATTAGGGAGGATGCAAGATGAGTGCTAGTTTGTACATCGCAATAATTTTAGTTATAGCAATTATTGCTTATATGATTGTTCAACAAATTCTTAACAAGCGAGCTGTTAAAGAATTAGATCAAAATGAATTCCATAATGGGATTAGAAAAGCTCAAGTCATCGATGTTAGAGAGAAAGTTGACTATGACTACGGTCACATTAATGGGTCTCGCAATATTCCTATGACAATGTTCAGGCAACGATTCCAAGGATTAAGAAAAGATCAACCGGTATACTTATGTGATGCCAATGGGATTGCTAGCTATAGAGCCGCTCGTATTTTGAAAAAGAATGGATATACAGATATCTATATGTTAAAAGGCGGCTATAAAAAATGGACTGGAAAAATAAAGTCTAAAAAATAGTTTTTGTAAATTTAATATACGATTTAATAAAATCTGAGTGTTAATTGATCATCAATAACAATACTCAGATTTTAATTTTTTAACAAAGTCTGTTACTATATTTCTCTAGCTTCACTGATCATTAAACTTAGTTTCAGCATAATAAAGAAAGTTCAGCTCATTTTCAATACGATTCAATTACCGCAATCTAAAAAATGAAAAGACAATTTCTATGAAAGAATAATACCAAACCCTAAGAGTTATTACTTCGGTTTATTTTTCTTGTTCAAATAGAAATTGTCTTTTTCAATTGATTTTGAAACCATTATCCTTAAATCTTCATACAAAGTTAGAATAATAATTCTCGGAATATGTGTTTAATACTTTATTTTTCCTGTTTAAGATTTTCAAACTTTAATATTGGTTTACGAGCAGCTGTAGCTTCGTCTAATCGATCAATCACAGTTGTATGTGGTGCTTCTAGCACTTTATCAGGATCATTTTTAGCTTCTTCAGCAATACTAATTAATGTATCGATAAAATAATCAAGTGTTTCTTTAGACTCTGTCTCAGTCGGTTCAATCATCATACCTTCTTCAACATTTAATGGGAAGTATATTGTTGGTGGATGTACACCGAAATCTAATAATCGCTTAGCCATGTCTAAAGTACGTACACCAAATTCTTTTTGACGCACACCACTTAACACAAACTCATGTTTACAATATTGTTTATAAGGTATTTCAAAGTGTTCAGATAAACGTGCTTTAATATAATTCGCATTAAGAACCGCTGCTTCCGAAACCTCTTTAAGTCCAGTTGCTCCCATAGTTCGAATATACGTATAAGCTCTTAAGTAAATACCAAAGTTACCATAAAATGGTTTTACACGTCCGATAGAATTTTTAATGTCATTATCATATTTAAATTTGTCGCCATCTTTAATAACCATTGGCTTTGGTAAGTAACTTGCTAGTTCTTTTACTACACCGACTGGACCTGAACCAGGACCGCCGCCACCATGTGGACCAGTAAATGTTTTATGCAAGTTTAAATGAACAGCATCAAATCCCATATCTCCTGGGCGAACTTTGTCCATAATAGCGTTTAAATTCGCACCATCATAATATAATAGACCACCAGCATTATGGACGATTTCACGGATTTCCATAATGTTTTTTTCGAAAATACCTAAAGTATTTGGATTAGTTAACATAATAGCTGCTGTATTTTCATTTACAACACGTTTCAAGTCATCAATATCAACTTCGCCACGTTCGTTTGATTTTACAGTAACTGATTTAAATCCTGCAAATGAAGCTGAGGCTGGATTCGTACCATGCGCAGAATCTGGCACAATGACTTCATCACGATGACCTTCACCATTATTCTCATGATAAGCTTTAAATATCATCAATGCAGTCCATTCACCATGTGCACCAGCAGCTGGTTGTAATGTTACCTCATCCATACCAGTAATTTCTTTTAATTCTTCTTGCAAACTATAAATAATTTCTAATGAACCTTGAACTTGGTCTTCATCTTGTAATGGATGTGATTCACTGAATCCTGGTATTCTAGCAACCTTTTCATTAATTTTAGGATTATACTTCATCGTACATGAACCCAATGGATAAAATCCGTTGTCTACACCGAAATTTTTATTTGAAAGTTCAGTATAATGACGTACTAAGTCTAGTTCAGCAACTTCAGGAAACTCCGCTTTGTTTTTACGAATAAATTTATCATCTAACAATGACTCAACAGAATTTGTTTTAATATCACTTTTTGGTAATGAATATGCATATCTGCCTTCACGAGATCTTTCAAAAATTAATGGACTTGATTTACTAGTCATTTAACTCACCAGCCTTTTCTACAAATGTATCGATTTCATCTTTTGTTCTTAATTCAGTTACAGCTATTAACATGTGATTTTTAAAGTCGTCTGAAACAACACCTAAATCAAAACCACCGATAATATTGTACTTCACTAATTCCTCGTTAACTTGTTGAATTGGTTTGTCAAATTTGACTACAAACTCATTGAAAGATGTACCATCTAATACTTCAAAACCTTTTTTAATAAATTGTTGTTTAGCATAGTTAGCATGTTCTATATTTTGAACTGCAATATCATAGATACCTTGTTTACCAAGTGCTGACATTGCAATTGATGACGCTAAAGCATTTAATGCTTGGTTAGAACAAATATTAGATGTCGCTTTATCGCGTCGAATATGTTGTTCACGTGCTTGTAATGTTAATACAAAGCCACGATTACCTTCATCATCTTGTGTTTGACCGACTAATCTACCTGGCACTTTACGCATTAACTTTTTCGTCGTTGCAAAATATCCACAATGTGGCCCACCGAATTGAGCAGGAATTCCGAATGGCTGAGTATCACCTACAACAATATCTGCACCAAATGAACCTGGAGGTGTAAGTAATCCCAATGCTAATGGATTTGCATATACGATAAATAATGCTTTTTTATCTTCAATAAAGCTTTGAATCTTTTCAAGATCTTCAATTGAACCGTAAAAGTTTGGATATTGTACTGCAACAGCTGCTGTTTCATCATCCACTGCTGCTTCTAATTTTTTCAAATCTGTAACAGTGCCATCTAAATCGATTTCCACTACTTCGAATTCCTTACGCGTCTTAGCATAAGTATGAAGTACTTGTAATGCTTGATAATGTAAACCTTTTGAGACTACAATTTTATTTTTCTTTGTTTGACTAAATGCTAAGATACATGCTTCAGCAAAGCTAGTCATCCCATCATACATAGAAGAATTTGCTACATCCATATCTGTTAATTCACAAATTAAAGTTTGGAACTCAAAAATGGCTTGTAATTCACCTTGAGAAATTTCCGGTTGATATGGCGTATATGCTGTGTAAAATTCTGATCTTGAAATCATAGCATCCACAACTGATGGCGCGTAATGATCATAAACACCAGCACCCAAAAATGATGTATGCGTTTCTTTAGTGATATTCTTGCTTGCAATGCGATTTAATCTTCTAAGTAACGTTGTTTCCGCTTCGCCTTCAGCAATATTTAAATCTCTATTTAATAAAATGTCACTTGGTACATCACCGAATAATTCTCCTATAGATTTTGCACCAATTGTTTGTAACATTTCTTGCTTGTCTTTTTCAGTTAAAGGTATATAACGATGACTCACAATGCACACCCCTTTTTAATTATTTATCAATTTGATTTTTCTTAACAATTTTCGCTTTTAATTGACGCTTACGAACTTGAACAAGCAACTCTCTACCCATTTCAAACTCATCTCTTTTTATCATTGCAAGTGCAATTGATTTTCCTGATGATGGAGACTGTGTTCCTGAAGTTACTTCTCCAATAATATTTCCATCTAAATCCATAACTTCATAACCAGTTCTTGCAATTCCTTTTTCAAGTAATTCTAATCCCACTGTTCTTCTTGGTGCACCATTTTCTTTTTGATCTTTTAATACAGATTTACCAATAAAATCAGCATCAATTAATGGTTTACTTGCAAAAGCGATACCACCTTCATATGGTGTAATTGATTCAGTTAAATCTTGTCCATGTAATGGCAATCCAGCCTCTAATCTTAATGTATCACGAGCGCCTAACCCACATGGCATAACATTATACTCTAATAAACCATCCCAAATTTTTTCAGTATCATCGATATTACAATAAATTTCAAACCCATCTTCACCTGTGTAACCTGACTGAGATAAAATGACGTTTGCTCCAAATAATTTGACACCCTGTTTAAATTCAAACATTTTCATTTCAGTTACATCTTCATCAACTAATTGATTAATTAAATCTCTAGCTTTTGGTCCTTGTATTGCTAATTGACCATATTGGTTTGATACATTTTGTACTTCAACATCAAATTTCTCTTTGTGTTTTAAAATCCAATTAAAATCTTTTTCAGTATTAGCAGCATTAACAACTAATAAATAATTGTCGTCAGCTAATTTATATATTACTAAATCATCAATAATACCGCCTTCTTCATTACATAAAGCAGTATATAATGCTTTTGAAGTAGTTAAATTATCAGTATCATTTGATAATAAATATTGCACAAACTGACTAGCATCTTTACCTGTTACTTCAATTTCACCCATATGACTAACATCAAACAGGCCAATTTCGTATCGAACAGCATTATGCTCCTCTTTAATACTTGAAAATTGAACAGGCATCGCCCATCCTCCGAATTCCACAATTTTTGCACCTCTATCAACATAATTTTGATATAAAGGTGTTTGTTTTAAATCACTTGACATTGAAATACCCCCTTAAAATTATAAAAACAGGATAGCAATCGCTACCCTGTTTATAAATCACCAATTCAGGAACGCGTTACAGTATTATCCTTTTGCCTGAGAGTTTCGTAATAAATTACTTGCACCTTCGGCGATAGAGTCTTAACGCTCTATTCTCTCTAATACTGATCACTCGCTTTTATTAAATTTAGCAATTCATAATATATTTCTGAAATTGATAGCAAATGACTATCAAATTTCTTGAATGCGATTTCATTATATCTTAAAATCCGCGAGCAATACAAGTCATTTAACTGCTTGATTGTCTTATTATTTGCATTAGGTCGATGTGGGTCATCATTGATTCGACTATATATAATATCAATATTACAATCTAACCAAATAATGTTTTTTTGATTTTTCAAAAAATTAAATGCCTCTTCACTTTCAATAATACCACCACCAGTAGCAATTATATCTGCAGTGTTAATACATTCTTGCAAACATGTGAACTCTAAATTCCTGAAATATTGTTCACCATGTTTACTAAATATTTCTGGTATTGTTAACTTATACTTCTCTTCGATATATGAATCTATATCAATAAATGATAAATTTTGCTCATCTGCAACGTATTTACCAATCGTAGATTTACCGGTACCCATGAAACCAATTAAAATTATTGGTGATTTATCATGATTCATGCGTTTTCCCTTCTTTCAATAACAAAACAATCTTATAGTTATAGTCAGTTTCAATATTATATAATGTCTTTAATTTTAAACTATATTGACTGATATAAAAAGTGAAAATGGAAAAATAAATTGCTGTTAGCATCAATAAGAACGGAGTTACATATCCTTTTTCTTTATATAAATCAAAATTAATAAATTATTTCACATCCTTTTTAATGGTACTCATTTAAATACTAGTAAGTTATACATAAATAGTTTTAGTCTGCACATTTGTACCGACTTTAACTGTTATCGTTATTTTAATAATGGATTTATAGTAGATATTTGCAGTAAATGCTGTAACATTATTAATCATTGTTATATTTCCTCTGTCATTTACAACTTTAATAATTTTATTATTAATTAATTTGTATTCGATCATTTCTTCACCTTTATGTAAAATGATACGGTGTTGCCTAATTTCAATATCGTTTCTATCTACTCCTTTAAAATCATCTAGAATATCTCTTGAGAAAAATTCGAAATCTACAGTTGTTAAATCCCTACTTTCAATTAGAAAAGTTTTACTAAGTCTAATTAAGTCTGGAACAATTAGTAAAGTTATACTTATAACCATCATCGCTACTAACATTTCAATGAGCGAAAAAGCTTTGACATTAATACTGTATACATGTCTTTTGATAAGAAGTGGTATTTTTTGAAATAGCACAAATTTGTTGGTCACTTTGCTTAATATCATACTTCCCTATAGTTACCCCCTTCTTAAGTTCTTCTTTATTAATTTTAGATACAGTCGTCAAAATTACTTTAGAAGCATCAATTGTTTGTAGTTTATGGTTTATACTCGCTTGCATTTGATTCATCATTGGTATCAATAGTAATGTAATCAATCCAATTAGCAAAAATCCAGCCATACTATCTATTAAGAATGAACCTTTACACTTATAGCTTTTCATAACGAATTCTTCCTTTTTCAATATGGAATATTATTCTATAAATTGAATTGTTATTGTCAATTGTTATGCTACCAAATTTATTGATATTCCCTTTTTTATCAAAG
>NZ_JACYHC010000553.1:0-3250 GCF_017152085.1 Staphylococcus sp. EG-SA-2 | reverse complement strand
TTCGGTTCGCCTGCGCTTTTGCGCATGCATAAAAGCCCCTAACAACCAAAGGTTGTAAGGGGCTTTAAATGTCAGATAGTATTTTTTAAATTGATTTTAAATATTCTTGACCTTTTGCTTTGTCATATACGTTTTCCCATTTAGCTATAACGATTGTTGATAATGCGTTACCAATAACGTTTACACATGTACGTACCATATCTAAGATACGGTCAACACCAATAATTAATGCTAAACCTTGTGCCGGTAAGCCCATGGCACCTAATGTTGTTAATAAAACAACGATTGAAGTTCCTGGTACTGCCGCCATACCTTTAGACGTAATCATTAATGTTAACATCAACACAATTTGCTCTGATAATGTTAAGTGCATTCCATACATCTGTGCAACGAATAATGCTGCAATAGATTGATAAAGTGCTGATCCGTCTAAGTTAAACGTATAACCAATTGGTATAACAAAAGAAGTAATTTCTTTTGGAGAACCGAAGTTTTCCATTTTCTTCATCATTACAGGAAGTACAGCTTCCGAACTTGATGTAGAAAATGCTAAAAGCAATTCACTTTTCAAGATTCTAATAATATTCATGATATTAATACCACACATCCATGCAACTAGTCCTAGTATAGCGAATACAAAGAACACCATTGCAAAGACAACAACTAATACTAATTTTAATAGTGGTAATAATGCGGATGCACCAAATGTAATAATTGTAGTACAAATGAATGCAAACACTCCAAGTGGTGCTAATTTTAAAATTTTATTAATCATCCAGAACACAGCTTCAAGCGATCCGCTTAAAAATTCTTTAACTGGTTCTGCTTTTTTACCTACAGCAGCTAATCCTAATCCAAAGAATACTGCGAAGAAGATAATAGGTAATAATTCACCCTTATTTAAAGCTTCAAAAAAGTTTGTCGGAATAATATGTACAATGGTATCAATAAAATGATTTCCATATGTAGATTGTTCTGCTGCATGTGCAGTTGATTGATATTTAGAAATATCACCTTTAGGTAATTTTGTTGGGTCTAATCCAGCACCTGGTTTAAATAGGTTACCGAAGATAATCCCTAAACCTATTGCGATTGTTGTAATAATTTCAAAGTATAAAATTGTTTTCCAGCCATAACGCCCTACAGTTTTCGATTCCCCAACGTTCGAAATAGAAAGCGCTAGTGAGCAAAATACAACTGGTATAACGATCATTTTAATTAAATTTAAAAATACGTCACCAAATGGTTTAATGTAATTTGCTACGTTTTCTTGTCCATATAATAAAAGTCCTACGACAACACCTAACACTAATGCAATAACAACTTGCATAGGTAGGCTAATTTTTCTCTTGAATAGAGCCATAGTACAAACTCCCCTTCATCTGACATCACTCAATTATATCAGAAAATTGATAATTATCTATAAAAAATTAAAATATTTATCTTTTATAGATGTCAAAAATCACTAATTTCCATACAAAAACTGTTTACCTCAAATAATTAAAATTGAAGGCACTAAACTGTTTCACCAGTTTAACGTTTCACTATTTTGATGGTTTATAATTTTGATTGAAATATTTATGCTTTGCAGTTTTCAAACTTTTCTTAGTCTCTGTATCAAAGCCTTCAACAAATAATCCTTTATTAGTACTGATTGGTTGCACAACATAAGTTACACCAGGTTCATCTTTAAACGTAACTTCCTTATAGAAGAGACCTTTTTTAGCACTATACTCTGTTTTTTCTGATTTAATTTTATCTTTTAGATTTTTCTCTTCCAAGTAACTGTCAATTAGTTGAATATTCTTATGGCCTTGATATGTTTTCAGACCAAAGAAAAATGCTACTGCAACAATTAATGAAATAAATAATATAATGATAACTTTAATCGCGTTTTTTTTCTTCTTCATTATGTAACTCCTTTTTGCTTATCTATTCAGTATGAACGAATCAATTTATTTAATAAAGAGTTTTTACCAGATTGTAACAAATTTTTTTATTCTCAATATTATTATAGAAATCGAATTACATACACGATGCTTTTAAAAAATTTAATAACAAATTTTATTTTACTATCTATCAAAATAATTGACTACTTTTAACAATTAAGGATGATACAATTACATTTTTTTCAATTTAAAAAATCAGTCATATCAGTAATTACCGATGAAAATACTAAGATATCGATATATTTTGCATTATTTAACATTTAAATTCAATTATAGACAATTCAATAATTGCGATGAAATCAGTACTTGACAACTATTACACTTCATAATATTGTTTATTTTAACAAGGAGTGATTGGATGTATGTAGAAAACAGCTATCTTAGCAAGCAGTTGTGTTTTTTATTTTATGTTTCTTCAAAAGAAATAATTAAAAAATACACAAACTATCTTAAGGAATATGATTTAACCTATACTGGTTACATTGTTTTAATGGCGATTGAAAATGATGAAAAACTTAACATCAAAAAATTAGGTGAACGTGTATTCTTAGATTCTGGAACACTGACACCATTACTAAAGAAATTAGAAAAGAAAGATTACGTTGTTCGAACACGTGAAGAGAAAGATGAAAGAAACCTACAAATTTCTCTAACAGAACAAGGTAAAGCAATAAAAAGCCCTCTTGCTGAAATTTCTGTTAAGGTCTTTAATGAATTCAACATTTCAGAACGAGAAGCATCAGATATAATTAATAATTTGCGGAATTTTGTTTCTAAAAATTTTGACTATTCCGACAGAAAGTAACTCCCTATCATAAGGTGATGGGCAGAAGTATGCATCGCTATGTTTATTCATTATCTTTATTGCTTGTATAAATCTCGATGCTCAGTTCTTTTGCCCTGATTCCTTATCAGGCACAAATCTACCCATTTATAACTTTTTTATCTCCCCTTTTACTTTATCTTTTTTAATACTACTCATATAATGGCTTTGTAATACAAATTTCTATAATGGAAGTGATGATATTGAACTTCAATCAATTCGAGAATCAAAACTTTTTTAACGGTAATCCAAGTGATACATTTAAAGATTTAGGTAAACAAGTATTTAATTACTTTTCAACACCTTCATTTGTAACGAATATATATGAAACAGACGAATTATATTACTTAGAAGCTGAACTAGCAGGTGTAAATAAAGAAGATATTAGTATCGATTTCAATAATAATACGCTCACTATTCAAGCTACTAGAAGCGCAAAATACAAATCTGAACAACTCATTTTAGATGAGCGTAACTT
>NZ_JACYHC010000552.1:0-3258 GCF_017152085.1 Staphylococcus sp. EG-SA-2 | reverse complement strand
ACTATTGTTTGATGCTGATGAGCTGTAATCATTAAATCTATAACACCGAGTTCTTCCATTAATTTTTCAGCTTCATTCGAACTTGCCTTTTTATTTTTCGTACTATTACTAATTTTATTCAATCCACCATGATAAATTACAATCAAAAAATCTGGCTCTTCAACTTCATGGATATATCTAATCCAACGTTTTGATGCCACTAATGTCTTTTCAATAGATACATCTTGCTCCATTTCAGAATACTCATTTTCCATTAAACCATCTGCTGTGACGCCTACGATAGCAATTTTTAAGTCACCAAAATGTTTAATACAATATGGAGTTGAAAAATAAGGCTCCTTAGTAACATTGTATTCAATATTTGCTGATAACCATGGAAAACGTGCCAAAGCAATTGAACGAGTTAAAAATGATAAACCAAACTTGAATTCACTTGGACTCACACCGCTAGCATCATAATGCATTCTGTTCATTAACTTTATCATTGGATGTCGTTTATAAGGTGCAACAATAGCATAATAATAGGCCGCTAACGAGCCAGCTAAACTTCCGCCACTATCTAATAAAATGACGCGATGATTTTGTGCTCTTATTTGGTTAACATAAGTACCAGCTCTATAAATATTTGAACCATAATCACCATTTAAGAAATGACTATGCATATCTGACGTAGTTAAAATCTCTACATTAATGTTTTCATTTTTTTCCATCATGTTACACCTCTCATTGTTACTAGTTTACCATTTTGAAAACCAATCGTCTTATAAAATAAGTTAAAAATACAAACTAAAAAAGCAATCTAAGTTCCAGTTAAAATCTATATTAACTAAACTTAGATTGCTATTATATTATCCTATTTGAATACGTTCTTTTGGATAATGGAATTTATCTGGTTCTCGACGTCCTGCTATCATAATGATAAATGATATTAAGCCAACACGTCCTATAAACATGAGTACCATTAGTACGACCTTAGAAATATCACTAATATCACTTGTGACACCAAGCGATAGTCCACAAGTTCCAAATGCAGACATGACTTCAAAAAATACTTGTAAAAATGTAAGCTTACCATTTTCAGTAGCTGATATAATTAGCATTCCTAAAAATGTTAAAATTGTCGCCATTGTAAATACTGCAAATGAACGTTGAATATCCATAATGTGTACTTCTCTATTGTAAACTTTAATGGATGTTTTATCGGCATTATTACTAAAGTTAATTAAAAACAAAATTAAAATAGCGAAAGTTGTTGTACGAATACCGCCACCAACCGAACTTGGCGAAGATCCTATAAACATTAAAATACCCATGATAATATTAGTGGGGTCACTTAGTGTTGTCACATCAATTGTTTGAAGACCCGCACTTCTTGTAGTCGCTGATTGAAACAGCGAATAGAATAACGATTGATGCCAACTTAAACCTTTGAACGCATGGTTATGTTCAAATAATAGAATGGCTAATACCCCAACAATAAATAGGAATAAATATGTTGATGTCGTAATTTTAGTAAATAATGAAAATCTAAAATTAGTAACCCTATTTTGAATATAAGCTTTAACTTCTAATAATACTGGGAAGCCGATTGATCCTAAAATTATTAAAAATATAACTATCGCTTGTACAAAATAATCATGTGCATAAGGAATTAATGACTTACCTGTAATATCTAATCCACCATTGGTAGTGGCAGAAATAGAAACAAAAACACCTTGCATGATTGCATATTTTAAATCTGGATTATCTCGATAAAAGTAAAATGCTAATAACATGGCTCCTACGAGTTCGATTACAAATATTGATTTTACAATATCAATAATCAATTTGACGGTACCACTCATTGTGTTTTTGTTATTATCTAACATAATTAACTGACGTTCTCTAATTCCAATATGTTTACCTAGTACCACCCATAACATCGTACCAATTGCCATGACGCCAATTCCACCAATATTTAATATCACGAGGATAATTAATTGTCCAAATGTAGAATAGGTATCGACAATACTTATCGGAGACAATCCAGTAACACTAATTCCGGATACGGCAACAAATAATGTGTCAATTGGATTTACTTCTACACCTGGTTTATGAACATACGGTAAGTTTAATAATAAAAATGCAATGACAATTGCGACGATATAGTACAATACAATACCTTGTTGAGGGCTTGATCTTTTTAAAAACTGGCTAAAAATTGACACGTTGTTCACCTCAACATTATTTTAGTTTAATATTAATTTCTTTCTCTTTACCATCTCTATAAATCTTCGCTGTAATTGATTTCAAGTCATCTTTATGACTAAATATAATCTGCCTAAAGCGTAAATCATCTTCTAAAAGTTTGCCATCTAATTCAGTAATTACATCACCTTTTTTCAGACCAGATTGATCTGCTAAACCATTGTTGTCAACTTGATCTACAACAACACCGTTCTTAACTTTTCCTGGCAATTTAACTGCTTGTCTTTCAAAACTATTTAGACTGGCAATATTCTTCATTTTAACACCTACATCGGGATAGTCAATTTTACCTTTTGTTTCTAAATCTTTTACAATCTTTTGTACTTCATTAACAGGTATTGCAAATGACATATTTTCAACGTTTGGCATACTAATTTTAGCTGCAACTACACCTATTAATTTTCCTTCTCTATTGACGACAGCACCACCCGAGTTACCTGGATTTACTGATGCATCAATTTGGAAAGCTTTCATCAACATATCATATTTATTATCTTTATCGAAATCAATAGGAACATTTCTGTTCAGACCTGAAATAATACCTTCTGTCACAGTGCCTTTAAAGTCTACACCAAGTGGATTACCTACGACTAATATTGGCTCTCCTAACACTAAATTATTTGAATCTCCAATAGCTATCTCTTTCACTGAACTGTCTGAAGAAGTTGCTTTAACAACAGCTAAATCTGACCATTTATCTTTACCAAGCACTTTCCCAACAACACTTTTATTATTCGAGAAAGTTATTTTTTGATTTTCTTTATCACCGACAACGTGTGCATTCGTAACAATATATAACGTATCTCCAGATTTTTTATATACAACACCTGATCCCACTTCGTCTTGAGATGCTTTATCTTTAGGTAATGATGAATCTTTTGATGTTTCATTTTCAACTGTAACGACCGATTTAACTGTGTTATTGGCATTTTTCATCGTTGTCGTATATTTTTGAGCATCTGCATCATTATTATCATTCATGCGATCATTTTTGTTCACATTATTAAAAAT
>NZ_JACYHC010000551.1:0-3271 GCF_017152085.1 Staphylococcus sp. EG-SA-2 | reverse complement strand
ACAGCTAACGAGATAAATATGCGTCCAGTTATTTCGTGTTGTTCTACTAATTGAGGATAACTATAAACAGCAACTTCTTCAATGCGTCCACTTATATGTGATTCAAGATATTCAGTAACCCTGTCTATAATTACTTTACTTTGACGTTCACCGTCTTGATACAACGCTTGTGCTAATAGCAAACTTTTACTTAAATGTACCGCTTCTTGTCGTTCTTGCTCCGTTAAATAAACATTTCTTGAACTTTTCGCCAAACCATCTGCTTCTCGAACGATATCAATACCAATAATTTCAACGGCATGATTGAAGTCTTTTACCATTTGCTCGACAATAGCCAATTGCTGGGCATCTTTTTTACCAAAATAAGCATAATCCGGCATAACAATATTAAATAGCTTATTAACTACTGTTACCACCCCATCAAAATGCCCTGGACGCTTCGCTCCTTCTAACACATCAGCTAATGGACCTACTTTGACATCAATACCTAATTCACCTGGATATATATCTTCTACTGCAGGATGAAAAACAATGTCCGCCCCTACTTCTGATACTAATTCTAAATCTTTATCAATTTGTCTCGGATAAGCATCGAAATCTTCGTTTGGACCAAATTGTAATGGATTAACAAATACACTCACAACTGTAATATCATTTGTACTAACTGATTCGCGTACCATCGTTAAATGTCCATCATGTAAGGCACCCATTGTTGGGATAAAACCAATCGTTGTTCCTGAGCGTTTGGCTGCTTTAACAATGTGTTGCATCTCTTTTACCGTAGTAATCAGCTTAGTCATTGTTATTAACCTCATTCATAATTTTCTTTTTATACGTATATTCTTCTGATGGAAATGCACCAGATTTAACTTCTTGATCGTATTGTTTTAAACCATCCACACCAACACTAAAATCAGCAAATTGCTTCACAAATTTCGCTTTATGTTCAACACCATAATTTAACATATCGTGATAAACCAATACTTGACCATCTGTACCTTTTCCTGCACCAATACCAATGACTGGAATTGTTAAGTGCTTGCTAATTTCCTCTGCTAAATCATTTGGAATTGCTTCAAGTACTAACGCAACTGCACCAGCTTGTTCTACATTTTTCGCATCTAAAATAAGTTGCTCCGCTGCTTCTTTCGTTGCACCTTGTAATTTATACCCCATAACGCCAACACTTTGAGGTGTTAATCCTAAATGTGCAACAACAGGAATACCAATTGCCGTTGCTTTTTCAATAAATGGTGTAATATGCGCTCCTTCTGCTTTAATTGCATTTGCATTCGTCTCCTGATAAAGCTTTAGAGCATGATTTAAGTCTTGTGTCATAGAGATGCCTACTGCACCAATCGGCATATCAACAACTACAAATGTATTTGGTGCGCCTCTTCTTACTGCACGACCGTGATGAATCATATCTGCTAACGTCACTTGTACGGTACTTTCATAACCTAATACAGTCATACCAAGTGAATCCCCAACAAGAATCATATCAATACCCGCTGCTTCCACTTGTTTAGCACTTGGAAAATCATAAGCTGTTACCATAGAAATTTTAGTTTGCTTTTGTTTCATATCTATTAATTGACTTACTGTTTTCAATGTTATTCAACCTCTTTTTGCAGTATTATTAGAAATAGTATAATGAATCTTTTATAGAAAGGAAAGAAGAAGATGTTATCAGTTGCGATTATCGGCCCAGGCGCTGTCGGTACAACTATTGCCTATGAATTACAACAATCATTGCCTCATACAACGCTTATCGGGAGACACGCCAAAACAATAACATATTATACTGTACCACATGCACCTGCACAAGATATTGTTGTGAAAGGTTATGAAGATGTCACAAACACATTTGATGTTATTATTATTGCAGTCAAAACACATCAACTTGATGCCGTTATTCCTCATTTAACTTATCTTGCACATGAGGACACGCTCATCATTTTAGCCCAAAATGGTTATGGTCAACTCGAACATATTCCATTTAAAAATGTATGCCAAGCAGTTGTCTATATAAGTGGTCAAAAGAAAGGCGATGTTGTTACGCACTTCAGAGATTATCAATTACGTATACAAGATAATGCATTAACTCGACAATTTAGAGATTTGGTCCAAGACAGTCAAATCGACATTGTATTAGAAGCAAATATTCAACAAGCTATTTGGTATAAATTGTTAGTTAACTTGGGCATTAATTCTATCACAGCACTCGGGAGACAGACAGTTGCAATCATGCATAATCCTGAAATACGTATACTGTGTAGACAGTTATTACTAGATGGTTGTCGTGTTGCACAGGCAGAGGGGTTAAACTTTTCAGAACAAACTGTCGATACTATTATGACTATATATCAAGGTTATCCCGACGAAATGGGAACGAGCATGTATTACGACATTGTGCATCAGCAACCTCTTGAAGTCGAAGCGATTCAAGGCTTTATTTATCGACGTGCACGTGAACACAATCTTGACACCCCATATCTTGATACTATTTATAGCTTTTTACGCGCTTATCAACAAAATATGTAAGCACATATATAATATAAAAAGACCTTAACGATGCATTTAGAACCACCTGTTCCTAATATCGCTAAGGTCTTTTAATTATATTAGACTATTCAGCTTCTCTAATTTCTTCTGCCACATCTTTATAGTCTATTTTCGCTTTAACAAACGTCTCGTTATTTACCGGGAAATGTTGTTGGAATGTTTCAAAGTTTTGTATCTCAACGACAACGTCATCCACTTCAAAGTCAAGAACATGTCCACCATAAGCTCTTTCATCATCCGCAAAATGTATATGAAAACCAGCAGACCCTACGCCATGAAATAATTCTGGTGTAAAAAATCCAACAATGGCACCACGAATATCTTGTCTTTTTTCCTCAGGTTGTCTGCGTGCTGAATCAATCAAACGTGTATATGGCGGTTGCTGAGCAGGCATCATTCGTACATGCATATGTTTAAATGTGCCATAAATTTTAACAGCCGAAAATAAATTCTCACTTAACATTTCATTTTTAATTTGTGCGAATACATCATCTTGTGATAATTGTTGCAATGGAAATGTCTTACTCGCTTTAAAATTAGTAATCGATGCATACGGTACTTTCTCATCGCCTTTTAATTCTATAAATTCTTTATGCTCGTTAGCATGATATGCCTTCCCGTCTAAAAATATTACTTCGCCATCAGACCCTGTTAACGTTGCAATCCCTAAATTCCCATGTTCTAACAATTCATTAATTGTAGCTGT
>NZ_JACYHC010000550.1:0-3295 GCF_017152085.1 Staphylococcus sp. EG-SA-2 | reverse complement strand
ATATGTTATTGCCATTTTAATGTTTCCTTGCCTTATGTTAGGTGATAAACCTTTATTATTTTTAGCACCTATAAGTTATGGAGTAGGAAAGCTCTTTATAAGCTTCTCGAATAATCCGAATTTTAAATTTTCGAAAATTGTATACGATGTTTTAGGTTTTCTTAGATTAGTATTTATACCTGCTATGATAGTGTTTTTCCAGGATTCAACTATAGATAATTTACCATTAGGACAAGCTTATTTTAATCAAGCGGTTATTTATATGAGTGTGGAGTTTATCATAGGCTCGCTATTTATATTGATACTATCTAAATTATTCAAACATGAAGTGGTATCAAGAAATAGCTTTACACTTTCTGGATCATCAATTTATTACATTGTGTTTGGTCTTGTTATTTGTGGGATTTTTGTAGCTTTTCCCGAAGTGCGCAAAAACATATCATTTTTAATTATTAAAACAGATGCAATGGGAAGAGGAACCGAAGCAACAAGTGGTTTAAATGTTCTTTTTGTAATGCTATTTCAACTTGCCTTAGCGTTATTATTCTTAATAATCGCATATGCTTCATATAAAAAGTATAAAGAGAATCCTAAAATTATTTATGTTGTATTACCGCTAGCTATAGGAATTTTAAATATTAGTTTAATTGTTGGTGAAAGAAGAAGTTATCAACTTTATACAATGGTTGCTGTTTTAACAGTGGTGTCAATCTTGTTTTCTAAGCATAAAAGACGTATCAATATCATTATTATATCTGTAGGTATTTTCGTATTAGCATTGATGACACTATATAAAGAATTGTATGTGTTTAATTATAGTTCATATAGCGAGGCGTTAAATAGTACAAGTGTAAGTAATCTTAAAATAGTTGACACGTTGCAGTCATATTTTTATGGACCTAGCAATATTGCAGCTTCTATAGACTATTTGAATTACTATAATGGTTCGTTCAAACAATATTTATTTGATAATACCAGAGCTGTTTTTGGGTTTAATTTCTTTTTAGATAAAAAGCAGTTGATTACTAGCCAACTTTTTAACCAATTGATATATGGTAGTAAACAATTGACTGGTCATCTAATTTCGAGTGCTGGATATGGAATTATTTATTTTGGACCCTTATTCTTCTATTTGAATTTAATTGCAAATATCTTTTTTGCATTTCTGAGTGAGTATATTATTCGGAAGAGTCATTCGTTAGAAGTGATATTTATTGGTACATATATTTATATGAGACTTATTACGAGTATTTTTAGTCACCCGACACCATTAATCACATTGATTTCTATGATTTTAGTTGTATATGTTATAGCTATTATCCCAGGCATTATAATAAAAAAATTTACTAAAAAAGTAGGGATAGAATGATTGTAAAAACATTTATGAAATCGAAAATATTTAGATTAATGAATACACCACTATTATTATTTTATAAGAAAGAATATTTAACTGGATATTATTTTGAAAATAAAGTGGCTGGATGGTTATGGGCGTGGAAAGCTGTTCCGTTCAAGTTGTTAGGAATAAATACAAGTTTGCCATTTCCTGCAGATATAACTGTTAGAATGCATAACCCTAATAACATTGTTTTTGATAAAAATGATATTCATATTTTTCAATCGCCCGGGACGTATTTTAATAATTTTTCAGCAGTTATATATATAGGTAGAGGTGTTTATATAGCGCCTAACGTAGGTATTATTACAGCTAATCATAATATTAAAAATTTGAAGTCACATGCACCAGGTGAAGATGTCAAAATAGGGAATTATAGTTGGATTGGAATGAACTCAGTTATATTACCAGGAGTAGAATTGGGGGAACATACAATTGTAGGGGCTGGGTCGGTTGTAACAAAAAGTTTTCCAGAAGGTAACGTTGTTATAGGTGGCAATCCAGCGAAAATCATCAAGAAAATCTGAGGTTAATTATGAGATTAAATAAATTTATTGGCGATTCGTTTTTAATGATTTTAAGCAGTGGCATCGCTCAAGTCATATTAATCATCACTACCCCAATTATTACAAGACTATATTCACCTACAGAATTTGGTGAGTTTACAATTTTTTCAAATATCGCAATGATTTTAATACCAATAATAAATGCAAGATACGATTTGTTGATTGTGAATACCAAAAATGACCGTAGTGCTAATATACTTTCACAAATCAGTTTTTTGATATCATTGCTTATTTTATTAATACTGATACCAATATTTGCGATTAGTGCATGTTTATACCCAAACTTTATATTAGATTTTATTTTCATTATTATTATGTTGTTTTTGGTAAGTTTAACAAACATTTTTACAAATTATCTAAATAAGGAAAGAAAGTATAAAGTGTTAAGTTTGATTAATGTGTTTAGAGCTGGATCAATGGCTTTACTTCAAATCATTTTCGGACTTTTAGCATTAGGAAGTTTAGGATTAATTATTGGTTTTTCATTATCCTATATCGCAGGCATTACACTAGGATATAAAACGTTTAAAAAGCACTTTAATATTGTGAGAGATAAAGAAGAAACTAAAGCATTATTTTTAGAAAATAAAAATCAGTTAGTTTATTCAACACCATCAATATTATTAAATAGTTTGTCTTTCTCGGTTGTTGTGTTCTTTATAGGTATTTTGTATACCAATACAGAAGTGGGTATTTATGGTATGGCCATAAGAGTACTAGGCATACCAGTGACAATTATTTCATTAGGGTTATCAAAAATATTTATGCAACAAGCCAATGACTATTATATTGAACATGGTAACTTCCGAAATTTATTACTTAAATTTAGTTCCATACTGGTTATAGTTTCTATAATTCTTTATGTGCCACTTTATTTGTTCAGTGAAGAATTAGTCAATATATTATTAGGACATAGCTGGGTTGACGCAATTACAGTTATAAAAATTGTTATCCCATTATTTGTTATAAGGCTGATTGTATCAACGGTATCACTTTCTGTGATTGTATTACAAAAACAACAGTTAGAATTAATACTACAAGCGTTATTTTTAATAGGTACTACTGCAACATTTGTTATATCAAAAATGCTTAATTTAACTTTTTTAAACTTTGTATCTATTAATACAATTGTTTTAATCGTATCGTACATGATATTTTTCATAGCACTCTATTATTTTGCTAAAAATAAACAGTTCAAAAATTCTTAGTCTAAATTCATTAATAAAAAGGACGTCGATTAGATGAGTGAAAAAAAGATTTTGATTTTATGTCAGTATTTTTATCCGGAATATGTATCTTCTGCGACGTTACCAACTCAATTGGCGGAAGATTT
>NZ_JACYHC010000549.1:0-3303 GCF_017152085.1 Staphylococcus sp. EG-SA-2 | reverse complement strand
GCAGTGACTAAGTATATTATTGATCATGATTTACACGATAAAGCATTTATTGATGAGTGGGTAGATGATTTTGATGAATATTACAAATCATTAGAAACATTTACAATGGCTTTTGCTGAAGAAGCAACAGGTATTCCTGAATCAGAATTGATTAAATTTGCTGAAGAATGTGCTAAAGCTGAATCTGTTGTAATTTGTTGGGCAATGGGTATTACACAACAAGACATTGGTAGTGACTCAAGTACAGCGATTTCAAACTTATTATTAGTAACAGGTAATTATCGTCGTCCTGGTACTGGTGCGTATCCATTACGTGGACATAATAATGTTCAAGGATGTAGTGATATGGGAAGTATGCCTGATAAGATTACTGGTTATCAAAGTATTGAAGCGGATGATATTCGCGCTAAATTTGAAAAAGAATATGGCGTTAAATTGAATCCAAAAGCTGGTAAAGATAATCATGAAATGGTAGAAGGTATACATGACGGAGAAGTACACTCATTGTACTTATATGGTGAAGATACGGGTATTGTGGATTCAAATATTAATTTTGTACAAGCTGCGTTTGAAAAATTAGATTTCATGGTAGTCCAAGATGAATTTTTAACATTCACAGCAACATACGCAGATGTTGTATTGCCAGCAAGTCCTTCACTTGAAAAAGACGGTACTTTTACAAATACCGAACGTCGTATTCAACGTTTATACCAAGCATTAGAACCTCTTGGTGATTCAAAACCTGACTGGAAAATTTTCCAAGCAATTGCTAATAGATTAGGATTTGATTGGAATTACAAGCATCCTAGTGAAATTATGGATGAAGTAGCACGCTTAACACCTCTATATGCTGGGGTAAGTTATGATCGTTTAGAAGGATTCAATAGTTTACAATGGCCAGTACAACCTGATGGTACTGATGAGCCTATTCTATACTTAGAAGGATTCAATTTTGATAATGGTAAAGCAAAATTATTCCCATTATCATTTGATAATTACTTTAAGCAAGATGAAATTTATGATATTCATGTAAACAATGGTCGATTGTTAGAGCACTTCCATGAAGGTAATATGACTTATCAAACACCAATGATTAAATACAAAGTGCCACGTGCATTTGTTGAAATTTCTCCAGAGCTTGCTGAAGATAGAGGCATTCATGAAGGTGCAGAAGTTAAGCTGATTTCTGAAACAGGAGAAGCGGTATTACAAGTTCACGTGACAGATCGTGTTAAAGGTAAAGAAATCTATATTCCATTAAATAATGATGCGATGGAAAATGGAGATCTAGGTGCAATTAACTTATTAACTAATAGTGATGTTGATCAATACACGGATACACCATCTTATAAACGTACTAGCTGTCGTTTGGAGGTAATTACGAAACGTGGTAAGTCACCGTTGAACCCTAATAATTTCCGTGTCAATAAAAAACGTCATCCGCAGTACAGTGTTCAAGTACAGAAAAAATGGGAACGTTCAGATTATGTTTTCCCGGGAAATCAGGTGGATAAATAATGGCTGAGAGAATATCTTCTAAAATTAGACGCTTAGAAAAATCAGAAGAACAAATTAAGTTAGAAAGTTTAAATGAAGTTACAGAGGCAATTGCAGCGAATAAAGATAGTATATTAAAAGCAATCAAGCTTATTAAAACATTAGATGATGCAAAACTATTAGATGCTTTAAATGGTGCAATTCGAGGACGTCAAGTCATCATAAATAAATTTGCAGTTGAACTTAATAAAGATATTTATACAGGGCTATTATCTAATATGGCTTCAATGGTATTTTTATTAGGTGAACTCAATGTATCAGATTTAAGCGACTTCCTAAATAAAGTTAATAAAGGATTACACGTTGCCAATCAAGCGAGTCCAAATGCTAAGACAACTATAAGAAGTCTATTGGGCGTATTGAAAGATGACGACATGAACCGTAGTTTAACATACATGCTTAATATGCTAAAAGGTATGTCTCGAGAAGAATAACATTACAATGAAAAAGTGTTTCTACATGCAAGCAGTGTAGGAGCACTTTTTTTAATTTTTGTAAAAATTAAAAAGGGTGTTTTTGATGGAATAAATGAATAATATTGAAAAACAAAAAAATCACGTGCTATTGTGAATCAATCATCGACAGGCCTATGAAACATCATGTATTATTATGATTATGTAAGTTATTTAAATAAAAAGGGTGAGTGCATATTAATTCGAGAATGTTAAAAACGTCAGCTGTAATTTCTAATACATTATTAGTCATAGGTTTAGTCTGTCTATTTATGATGAAATTAGTGTTAGCTATTACTTTTTTTGCTGTTTCATTATCAATTAGTCTAGTTGTCTTTAATATGATGTTCAGAGATAGAACAACGATGAAAGTAATCGTTAACGCTTCTTTTTTAATCGTAATATTAGCGATTGTAGTGGCATATTTTTTATTGTCTAAGTAAGAAAAATGAGGTTTTGTCTATATGAAGAAGAATTTCAAGTTACGCATTTCAACGCTACTATTGATAGTTATTTTAGTTGTTTTTGCTGTATTACTCATCGTGAATGAAACTAAATTGTTTAAAAATGATGTGAATTACTCTTTTGATGAGGCTGTTTCAATGCAACAAGGGAAAGGTATTGTACAGACAAAAGAAGAGGATGGTAAATTTGTTGAAGCAAATAATAATGAAATTGCTAAAGCAATGACTATTTCACATAAAGACAATGATATGAAGTATATGGATATCACAGAAAAAGTGCCAATGTCGGAATCTGAAGTTAACCAATTGCTAAAAGGTAAGGGGATTTTAGAAAATCGAGGGAAAGTTTTTCTAGAAGCTCAAGAAAAATATGAGGTTAATGTCATTTATCTTGTTAGCCATGCATTAGTAGAAACAGGTAACGGCAAATCAGAATTAGCAAAAGGCATTAAAGATGGGAAAAAACGCTATTACAACTTTTTTGGTATAGGAGCATTCGATAGTAGTGCTGTTCGTAGTGGGAAAAGTTATGCTGAAAAGGAACAATGGACATCACCAGATAAGGCGATTATTGGTGGTGCAAAGTTCATTCGTAATGAATATTTTGAAAACAATCAACTGAATTTATATCAAATGCGATGGAATCCAGAAAATCCTGCGCAACATCAATATGCGAGTGACATTCGATGGGCAGATAAAATTGCCAAATTAATGGATAAATCCTATAAGCAGTTTGGTATAAAGAAAGATGATATTAGACAAACATATTATAAATAAGACATCGGTGCTTAAAGGAGCTGGAACAATTTATTGTTTCGAGCTCCTTTAGC
>NZ_JACYHC010000548.1:0-3360 GCF_017152085.1 Staphylococcus sp. EG-SA-2 | reverse complement strand
TCTGTGGAGCTGATTCATTGTTTGAAGGTGTTGCTTCAGTTGAAGTATCTTGCGTTGTTGAAACATTTTCCGCATTTGTAGAATTTTGAGGTGAATTTACAGATGATACTGTATTAGTATCATTAGAAGTCGTTTCATTACTTGTTTGATTCACTAATTCCTCCGCATTTGTATTGCTTGATTGAGTTGTTGCCGGTGTATTAGCTTGATTCGTTGTCGTAGTAGTAGCTTCACCAGTTACCGGCGTTTCTTCCGTAGTTGCATTTGTTGATGATGATTGTGTCGTTTCCTGTTGTGCTGGATTTTGCGCCACACTCGTTTCGCCATTATTAGTGTTTGACGATGTTTTAGTATCACTCACGTTTGTGTCGTCTGTTTTAGGTGCAGCACTAACGCTACTTGAATCATTACTTTTGCTTTCGTTACTTGCGCTATCAGATTGCGTAACACTATTTTCACTTGCATCTGCTTCTTTACTGCTGAGTAGTCCAAAACCGATTAACGTACCTACAAGCACTGAAGCCACGCCAATCGATTTTTTCCGAATTGCGTGTTTTTCTTTTTTCTTCATATTCATTTTATTCCCTCTTTTTAAAAAGTCATTTTATATTAACTATATACCCTTTAAAGATATATTTAATCTCTGTTAATGGAATTATACACTAAAATTGCATTATAGCAATTAATTTGTATCGATATTTTATTATCCACAATAATACTTTACTAACAAACATTTTATTTATTGCTATTTTAAAAATTGCAAACGACAATGCACGATTTCATTGCAAACATTTTTTATTATTAATATGAACTCTACCTAATGTAATCCTAGCTTGAAATCATATTTTTTCAAAAGCAGATGTGTAATTTATGGTACCTGTTTTTCCCGCTAAACTGTTCACTTTTAATTCTTTAATTAAAAACGCTTCGTCTGGTATACCATCATATGGTGGATAAATGTCGTACATACTTGCGCGTTGATATCCTAGATTGGCATAATACGTCGGCCATCCTAATACACTGATAAAATTATATCCTTTTAATATTGCTTCTCGTTCTAATGCTTGAATCAATCGCTTCCCAATACCTTTATTTTGATGATGAATATCAACAGATACAGGTGCTAACACTAATCCAATTTCCCGTTGTGCTCCGTTATCAAGATAAACTTCACTTAGTAAACCGTGACCTACAACTTCGTTTTGAAGAACAGCTACTATTTCTAAGTTATTGTCATACGTATCACTTAGACGAATTTGGTCTACTAGCTCTGATTCATTACCATAACCATGTTCACTATTTTCAAATGCCGTTCTAATTAACTGGTCAACTTGAGCAAAGTCATGTTGATGTATTTGTCTAATTTGCATCTTTGCCCCTCCTTTTAGTTCTATCTTATAGAAAAATGCATTACAACATAAAGTAATATTTTATAGTAATGACGCCATTATTTCATTAAAATTGAATGATATTTTTCGCAATAAACAACTACCCTCTTAAATCAATTTTTAGATAAACTGCAAATCATAAATTTCTTTATTATTATAAGTATTAAAACAGTCGATTTGACCTTTTAATATAACTTCCTGTTGTTTGCGACTTACATTATGATAATAAGTCATACGTACATTCAAATCAGCTTCATAACCATTGTTCTCAATCGTTCTTTCTAATTCTTCGTACACATTTTTATTAATTGGTAACATGTACCCTTCTTTACTAGGTAAAATATTCACGTATTTTTTCTGAATGACTTTATCATTACCCAATAAAACCTCTATTGCAATTTTTTTAGCAGCACCGCCACCTAAATTATATAGTTTAATATAATCTTTATGATGATGCTCTTCTGTTGCCGAATTCATTATATTAAGTTGATCCTTCTCCCTTTCTAATAAAATTTGGTTAAAACCTAAAGCTGGCAGAAAGCTAATTTTCATTTGATAAAGTTGAACTGAAACTGATACAAAATAAAATAAAGCCATAATAAATGTTCCAATAGATCCTATAGCTGAAATAATATTAATCATTAAGATATCAACCTTCCCATAAGAAATTTATATGATTAATTTCAAACTGAAAAAGCATTTTACTTAATCGTTTATATCCAAAAACAATCATTTTAAACGTTATATTCGACTGCTCATATAAAAAGTTTTGCTTTATAGCCTTAAGTAATTTTTTAACCATCAAGTACGATTATTATTACGGCAATCTATTTGCATTGACTAAAAAATACAATAACGCTTTTAAGAGCTCCCATCTTTGACCAGTATTTTCCAAATTAATAACACATCTTCTTCAATACATATTCATCTCATACAAATAAGTTGATTTTTTTATTTTTACAAACGTAATTTCTTAACAAATCAAAATTTTACATTTAAATCTTTCGATATATTACAAGTTTTTTAAAAAAGTAATATATTTCTATCAATAAAAGTAATATAATATTAGTAATTATAGTTTCATTAATTTATTGCAACAATACATAGGATCATTATTACAAGAATTATTTAATATCATCTTAGAATCTCACAAAATATCAACTTTGTTTAATTACTCAAAATGATAAGTCATTTAGAGTTTTTAAAATAAATTTTTGCGAAATAAAGGAGACATGTTAAATGAAAAAAGTAATGGGGATATTATTAGCAAGTACACTTATCTTAGGTGCTTGTGGACATCATCAAGATAGTGCAAAAAAAGAGAGCGCTAGTCACAAAAAGAAAGAAAATGACAATGAAGAATTAAATGAAGAACTTAAAGAATTTAAAAGCAAAAAAAATATGGATATAAAAATTAAAGGCGATACTATTGTTAGTGACAAATTTGAAGCTAAAATAAAAGAACCGTTTATCATCAATGAAAAAGATGAGAAAAAGAAATATATCGCTTTTAAAATGGAAATTACTGCTAAAAAAGACGATAAAGACTTAAATCCATCTTCTATTTCTCATGACTATATTAATATCACTCAAGATGATAAAAATACAGTAAATAAATTAAGAGATGGTTATCTTTTAAGTGATAAAAAATATAAAGATTGGACAGAACATAACCAAGATCAAATTAAAAAAGGCAAAACTGCACAAGCCATGTTTATCTATGAGTTAAGAGGTGATGGAAATATTAATTTAAATGTCCATAAATACTCAGAAGATAAAACAGTTGATTCTAAATCATTCAAATTTAGTAAACTTAAAACCGAAGATTTTTCTCATAGAGCGGAAACAAGAGAAGAAGTAGAAAAGAAAGAAAAAGAATTTGAAGAAGAGTACAAAAAAGAACAAGAACGAGAGAAAGAAAAAGAAAAGCAAAAAGATGACGACCACAGTAGTTTAGATGAAGTATAAATTT